>NZ_JBMPPH010000001.1:38843-328949 GCF_049340285.1 Undibacterium sp. SXout20W
TACTACATTCATTACTACATTCATTACTACATTCATTACTACATTCATTACTACATTCATTACTACATTCATTACTACATTCATTACTACATTCATTACTACATTCATTACTACATTCATTACTACATTCATTTCTATATTCGATTTAAAAATATATAAGTACTTTTTTATTCGTTTTCCAACTTATGAGGATTTCGTATTCTAACCATACAGAAATCACACAGAGGTCAGTTCGGGTAGTGCCATCAATTGCCTGAATATTTATAAGGAGAAGATAAGATGGGTGCATCATTTTCACATGCGAGCGCCGCTCAATCGCAAGATGCAGTTCGTACGACGCTGCTTGCCAATGAAGACAACACCGACAGCGTCACACCACAAACTGCCTGGGAACTGTTCTCCACTGGTCAGGCGGTATTAGTCGACGTCAGAACAACCGAAGAACGCACCTTTGTTGGCTATGTCACCGACTCGATTCACGTTGCATGGGCAACAGGTACCAGCCTCACACGCAATCCACGCTTTGTCCGTGAATTGGAATCCAAAGTAGGCAAAGACAAAAAAATCTTACTGCTGTGTCGCAGCGGAAAACGCTCTGCGCTCGCGCTCGATGCCGCCAAAAAAGCGGGATTTATCGATATTTACAACATCAGAGAAGGGTTTGAAGGCGAAATCAACGGCAACCAACATCGGGGCACTGAGGATGGTTGGCGCTTCCATCAACTGCCGTGGATACAGAGTTAAATACAGAGTTAAATTTTGTGTACGTATTTGGAGTCACTGGGTATGAGCAGTAAAGCATTAAGTAGTCATGAATCACGAAAACCTTCTTTTGATATCGATCGTGTCGTCAGTGAACTAGCAGCAGTGAGATTTAACTGGCGCGAAAGCCGCCAACGTTCGAATGAACCAGGTGGGCGCGAATTGCCTTCTCGCGACGCAATTTCTGAAATCTTAGCGGGCTTGCGAGGTGCTCTCTTCCCGATGCGTTTAGGTCCTGTTGAGCTACGTCAGGAAAGCGAAGACTTTTACGTCGGACACACACTCGATCTGGCGTTGCATTCCTTGCTTAATCAAGTCAGGCTTGAATTGCAATATATCGCACGTCATCAAGGCTTGACAGACAACGATGTCAATCAACAAGCACTAGAAATTGTTCGCAGTTTTTCACGCGCGCTCCCAGAAATCCGTGTACTTCTCGACAGCGACGTCATTGCCGCCTATCAAGGTGATCCAGCTGCTCGTAGCGTCGATGAAGTTTTGCTTTGCTATCCCGGTATTTTGGCACTGATCCACCACCGCATCGCACACTCGCTTTATGTTCTTGGGGTAACACTGATTGCACGTATTGCTGCCGAACTCGCGCACGCGCAGACCGGTATCGACATCCACCCCGGCGCCACTATAGGAACTGGATTTTTCATTGACCATGGAACGGGTGTCGTGATTGGTGAAACCGCCATTATTGGTGCCAATGTACGAATCTATCAGGCGGTGACGTTGGGTGCAAAAAGATTCCCGGCTGATGCCGATGGCAAGCTGCAAAAAGGTCTGCCACGTCATCCCGTTGTTGAGGACGAAGTCGTCATTTATGCAGGCGCCACAGTGCTGGGTCGCATCACCATCGGTCGCGGTGCGGTGATTGGTGGCAACGTCTGGATAACCCAGGACGTCGCGGCAGGAAGTCATGTCACGCAGGCTGGGTCATTACAGCACGGAGATAGCCACCGATCAGACAAATAAATCACGTTGAAAGACCTGCATCCATAAAAATTTCGTCAACGCTAATCACGTCGACAACTAAAGTCAGCAGTAAGGCAACATCGTATCAGAGCTGTTACTTCTGCTCACGCAAACGCCACTGTTCGCTATGTATCCCACAGGGAATTGGCTTTTTTTTATTTTTATTTTTATTTTTATTTTTATTTTGATTTTGATTTTGATTTTGATTTTGATTTTGATTTTGATTTTGATTTTGATTTTGATTTTGATTTTGATTTTGATTTTTTAGTTTTATTTTTTCGTTCTATTTAAGGGAGCAACCATGGCAGAATCAGCAATTCCACAATTAGCATTGAGCGATGACGCAGCAAGACAACTAGCGAATGCGACCAAGACGGTACCTAAACTGTCCACCGTCAGCCCACGTTGGCTGACCCACCTGCTGGAATGGCTGCCAGTCGAGGCAGGTATTTATCGTTTAAACAAAGTAAAAAACCCACGTGATGTACGCGTCGCCTGCTCGCAACGTGATGAATCTGAATTGCCTCAGACATTTGTTGACTACGACGAAAAACCACGTGAATACTTCCTTAATGCAGTATCGACCGTATTGGATGTACATACTCGCGTTTCTGATCTGTATAGCAGCCCACATGATCAGATCAAAGAACAATTACGCCTGACCGTTGAGACAATCAAAGAGCGTCAGGAAAGCGAACTGATCAACAATCCGGATTACGGTTTATTAGCCAATGTGGCGGAAGAACAGCGTATTTTCCCATTGACTGGCGCACCAACACCGGATGATCTGGATGAACTCTTAACGAAAGTCTGGAAAGAACCTGCATTCTTCCTGACGCATCCGCTAGCCATCGCCGCTTTTGGCCGCGAATGCACACGTCGTGGTGTACCACCACCGACAGTGAGTTTGTTTGGCTCCCAATTTTTGACATGGCGCGGTATTCCATTGGTGCCATCTGACAAGGTACCTGTCGCTGACGGTAAAACAAAAATTATCTTGCTGCGCGTTGGCGATAAACGTCAAGGCGTGGTGGGTTTGTTCCAACCAGGTCTCGCGGGTGAGCAAAGTCCAGGTTTGTCTGTGCGTTTCATGGGTATTAGCCGAAACGCGATTTCGTCCTACCTGATTTCTTTGTATTGCTCATTAGCGATTCAATCTGATGACGCATTGGCGGTGCTTGACGATGTTGAAGTCGGTAAGTTCCATGAATATCCAGACACCTACAAATAATTAAATGAGTACCCATCCCTTACATAAGAGCGGTGGATTGCCGGACCCGGCAGAACTGGCGCAGCTGGCGAGTGAATTTTTCGCAACGCTGCCCAATGGGGAACGCGATCCGAACCGAGCCGTTCCGGTGCCGACTGCCCCTGCTGCGCTGCAATCTCGTGGTCCACAACACGAGTTCGGTCAATTTGCAGGATTACATCCGGCGCCATCGACGGTACCAACAACGCCTCCTGCCACGCCACGGGCAGGCCTTGCAGACAATGCACCGAATGGTTATGCGGCGGCATTGCCGGTGATTGACACTGTCAAACAGCATTCACCTGCCCCTGCAAATCCGTTTTATTTCCTCGGCGAAGTTAGTGGCTACCCAGTAGGGAATAATGTCGGCACAACTTTACCGGGGCTACAATCATTTAACACGCCAACAGACCACGATTTACGAGGTTTGCTGAGCACAGAAGAGCCAGCGCTCAGCTCTGGGGGTATTCCTTCTGCGCGTTCAGCGGGCGCGGCGGATCATGTCGGATCATTTTATTTTCTTGATACGGCACGTTTTCCGGGACCACAAGGTAGCCATGCAGGTGCTGCTCCCAACCTGGCTTCCAGCGCTCGCCCACCGTTTGACGTCAATGCTGTTCGCAGAGATTTTCCGATTCTGCAAGAGCGTGTCAACGGTAAGCAGTTGGTCTGGTTTGATAATGCAGCGACGACACAAAAGCCACAATCGGTGATTGATCGTATTTCGTATTTTTACGAACACGAAAATTCCAACATTCACCGCGCGGCACATGAACTCGCTGCACGCGCTACGGATGCCTACGAAAGTACGCGTAAAAAAGTGACGAATTTTTTGGGCGCGAGCTCACCTGATGAAATCATTTTTGTACGCGGCACCACAGAAGGCATCAATCTGGTCGCCAAAACCTGGGGCGTGCAAAATATTGGCGAAGGTGATGAAATCATCGTCTCCAACCTCGAGCATCACGCCAATATAGTCCCTTGGCAACAGTTGGCAGCACAAACTGGCGCGAAGATACGGGTGATTCCGGTCGATGATACTGGTCAGGTGATATTGAGTGAGTACACCAAATTACTCAATAGCCGCACCAAGATTGTATCAGTGACGCAAGTGTCGAATGCCTTAGGCACCGTCGTTCCAGTCAAAGAGATCATTGATCTTGCTCATCGTGCTGGTGCAAAAGTGCTGATTGATGGCGCGCAGTCCGTCTCGCATATGCGGGTGAACGTACAAGCCTTGGACGCGGATTTTTTTGTATTTTCTGGCCATAAATTGTTCTGCCCAACCGGCATCGGCGTTGTCTATGGCAAACGCGATCTCCTCGAAAAAATGCCGCCGTGGCAAGGTGGTGGAAACATGATTGCGGACGTCACGTTTGAGCGTACGATTTATCAACCACCACCAAATAAGTTCGAAGCAGGTACAGGCAACATTGCCGACGCCGTCGGTTTAGGTGCTGCGATTGATTATATCGAGCGACTCGGAATCGACAATATCGCCCGTTACGAACACGATTTATTAGCGTATGCAACCTACGGTATGCAATCGATTCGTGGTGTACGCTTAGTCGGTACTGCAAAAGATAAAGCAAGCGTCTTATCGTTTGTACTCAATGGCTATCAGACAGAAGAAGTCGGCAAAGCACTCAATGAAGAAGGCATTGCCGTCCGTTCAGGTCACCATTGCGCGCAACCGATCTTACGCCGCTTCGGACTTGAGGCAACGGTACGTCCATCACTGGCGTTCTATAACACCTGCGAAGAAGTCGATCGTCTGGTATCCGTTGTTGCAAGACTGGCTGCACAAAGAAGATAATTACGCAGTGATCCCACTAAATCACTGATTTCTTCTTGTATTTAAAATGCCCAAATTATTCAGGTAATTTGGGCATTTTCTTATATCAGAAAATGCACTCAGAGAATTCGCATTACCTCTGTCAATTTTACGTAAAATAAATTCGTATCAAATTAGATCAAATCATACAGACATTGATCTACATCAAAAAAATCCGCATATCGATGATTGGAATGATTCGTTTCCATCAACGAAAAATCTACCTAGAATCAAATTCAAGCGTGCGTTATCTGACGTCATCACAGCTTGCAAAAATATTCTTTAACACCCCAGTTTGACCGGCTCTTTTTATTCATTTCTTTGAAGGATTTTTATGCGTTACTCACTCAAAAAACTATTGCCAGCAATCGCTGTCTTTTCTGCCTTAGCAAGCGCTGCCTATGCTGCCGACAAAGAAGTCAGCATAGCGTATCAAACCGTGGTTGAACCATCAAAAATTGCTCAGGCTGATGGCTAATATGAGAAACAAACCGGTTGGAAAATCAACTGGCGCAAGTTTGAAAGCGGTGGCGAGGTAATTACTGCCGTCGCTTCTGGTGACATTCAAATTGGTTATGTTGGCAGTAGCCCGCTCGCCGCTGCTGCAAGCCGTGAATCCCCCATTGAGACAATCTATATTGCTGCCGAAATCGGCGCTGCAGAAGCCCTCGTCGTACGCAATGGTAGTAACATCAAATCGCCGCAAGATCTGATCGGTAAGAAAGTCGCTGTACCATTTGCATCAACGACACATTACAGCCTGTTAGCGGCGTTAAAACACTGGGGAATTGATCCAAAAAAAGTAGAAATTCTTAACCTGCGCCCTACCGAAATTGCAGCCGCATGGTCACGCGGCGACATCGATGCAGCATATGTATGGGATCCGGCGTTAGGTAAGGCAAAAGAAACCGGCACAGTACTGACTGATTCAGCCCAAGTTGCCAAATGGGGTGCGCCCACGTTTGATGCATGGATCGTACGTAAGGACTTTGCAAAGAGCCATCCGGATTTTGTGACTGCCTTTGTAAAAATCACTGGAAAAGCCTATGCTGATTACCGTCAACATGGCAGCACATGGACTGTAGATTCAGCACAAGCGAACAAAATTGCTCGTCTGACTGGCGCAAATAAAGCTGACATTCCTGGCCTATTACAAAGCTCTATTTTCCCAACGTTGGATGAACAAATTTCTCCACGCTTATTAGCTGGCGGCACCGTCAAGGCTATCAGCGACACCTCTCTCTTTTTGAAAGATCAAAAGAAAGCGGAGCAAGTATTGAGTGACTATCGCCGATATGTGAACGCGCAATACGCTAAACAAGCAGCCCACTTGTAATCAAAAAATATCCAACGAGAGAACCGTGTAGTCAGGTGCACCGTTTAGTCGTTTTTTTACGACTTTTTTGTGCACTTTTCCGCATGGTTTTTAGTTTTTCGCGCCATATAAATGCATATCAAACATGCATAGCAAACATACATAACAAACATACATAACAAACATTCAATTAGTCGCGAATAAATGGTTTAATTAAATTTAGGTAAACATCACTTCATGATACGTCTAGAGTCAATCGGGATCCGCTTCCCGGAAAAAATCCAATCAGGCAATCGGTCTGTTGAGGTCTTGAGCGGAATTAATCTGGTGCTTCAAGACGCTAGCTTTACCGCCATCATTGGTGAATCTGGATGTGGCAAAACCACGCTCCTCAATTTGATTGCTGGATTTGAAAAACCAACCAGCGGCCAGCTCAGCATCGATGGGAAACCGATACTTGGACCTGGCGCTGATCGTGGTGTGGTATTTCAAGATGACGCCCTCTTACCGTGGCAAAGCGTAAAAGAAAATGTCGCCTTTGGTTTACAACTAGCTGGTAAAAGTAAAACAGAACGCGATGTAAAATCACTTGAGTATCTGAGACTCACTGGCCTCGAAGCTTTTGCTGACTACCCGATCTGGAAAATTTCAGGTGGTATGCGACAACGTGTAGGGTTAGCGCGCGCTTTGGCGGTGGATCCACGATTCCTTTTATTAGACGAGCCATTGGGCGCACTGGATGCTTTGACTCGTGCACGCATGCAAGAACATTTGCTGCAGGTCTGGAAAGTTTCTGGAAAAGGCATGCTGATGATTACTCATAGCGTCGAAGAAGCCTTATTTCTGGCGACCGATCTGGTACTTTTACGCGCCAGACCAGGACGCATCGAAAGCATACGCAAACTAGAGTTTGGACGTCGTTTTACAGATGGAGAAAGCGCTCGCAGCATCAAATCAAGTCGAGAATTTGTTGATTTGCGAGAGCAAATACTACAAGAATTATTCACATCAGAAGAGGTGCTGACATGAGCGAGCAAACAACAGAATTTGCTTTCAATGAATTAATTGAAAAAACACCGCGCAAAGAATTTATTGAGTTGCCTCAAAAAAATGATAAAAGTGCAAACCAATCTGTGTTTACTCAGCAGCTGTATCGGTTAAAGACCTGGAGTCAGCATCGATCCGATAGAACTTATAGTCTGATCACCTTTGCCTTCCTTTTATTGATCTGGACTGTTATCAGTGCACTCAAATTAGTTCCTGAACTTTTCCTCCCGTCACCGGCAGCCGTACTACGAAAACTTATTGTTGTCGCAGATGAAGGATTTGTTGACGCGACCTTGTTGGCACATGCCTGCACAAGCGTCGCCAGAGTATTAGTGGCACTGCTATTGGCAACCGCAACTGCGGTGCCAGTGGGAATATTCATCGGTCTGAATCGCTATGCAAGAGCGACGATAGATCCGCTGATCGACTTTTATCGTCCCATTCCACCTCTCGCCTATCTGCCTTTGATTGTGATTTGGTTTGGCATAGGCGAAACGTCCAAAATTATTCTCATATTTTTGGCGGTTTTTGCACCTATTTCTATTGCCACCGTGCAGGGTGTACTTCGGGTTGACCAAAGCCGCATCCGCGCCACATTATCTTTGGGGGCAAATCGCTGGCAATTGATTAGATACGTCATTATTCCATCGGCAACACCAGACATTCTTACCGGCGTCAGGATAGGCTTGGGTGTCGGCTGGTCAACGCTGGTCGCAGCTGAACTTATCGCTGCTACGCGTGGCTTAGGTTTTATGATTCAATCTGCCGCGCAGTTCTTAGTCACCGATGTCGTCGTCATGGGCATTATCGTGATCGCCCTCATTGCATTTTTGTTTGAATGGGGATTACGTCGTTTGCAAAAAACTTTAGTGCCCTGGGAAGGCAAAATATAAATAGCCGTTCGACCTCATCGACACGACCATCATCCAATTTTAAATTAACGACATGCTAATAGTTATACATCAATGGGTGTATTTGTCACGACCAACCGAGCAAGTCTAAGCCCACTGAAATCTGGATCGCTATTCCAGCGGCAATCCCTCTTTGATTCACCCGATCAAGTTAAAACAACGATACTTAATTTTGTTTCGGACTTGCATGCCGGCTTAGATTGCAATATTGACACACGGCATCAAATATTTGTCGTAGACTAGCGAGATGCGCTTCGGCGCATTTGGTTGTCCGCCCTGCTCTTCAATAAGTCTACACATGAGTAAAGGAATGCCCCATGTTACGTAGAGACTTTATTCAATCTGCCTTGGCTTCTGGTTTGTTGTTGACGTCAAGCTTATCATTAGCACAAAAAACATCAACAAAATATACCTTAGAAGGCACAGATGTCTATGGCAAAAAACTCAACTTAAGTGATTTTTCTGGCATGACCGTGCTGGTCAGTTTTTTCACCTTCGACTGCGCGCTGTGTTCCGATGATTTGAAATTAATGCGCGAATTTTATGTCCGTAATAGCAAGAATAAATTCATGTTGCTCGGTGTCAACCTAGACACCAACAAAAAAGACCTCGATGATTACAATGAATTGACGACCCACGCTTATCCAAAAGACCAGCGTTTCCCGACGGTGTGGCGCAACGCACCTGGTCACAAAGACAATTTTGGCGTCATTAAAACGCAGCCTACCCACTTTGTTCTTGATCACAATGCCCAACTGAAATTCAAACGTGAAGGCAAATTTCAGTCGGATGATTGGGATAATTTGTGGTTATCACTCTAAATCAGGCTAATGAGATGCGGTGATGAGATGCGGTAATGAAATACGTTGATGTGCAACCCTCGTTGTCAGGCATCTGATTCTGTGGATTGTGCATCGCATAAAAACGCAGCGAAAAATGCCCAAAAATACGAAATAAATACGAACACAAATACAAAAAATGCCTACAGATCACTGTAAGCTTTTTTTGCTGAATTGGTTGCGGGGGCAGGATTTGAACCTACGACCTTCGGGTTATGAGCCCGACGAGCTGCCAGACTGCTCCACCCCGCGTCTGAAGAATGAAACTATACACGAATTTACTGCAATGCGCAATTACCACCTGAGTTTATTCTGAGTTTCTCCCGAGGCCCCGCAGATGATACACTGCGATCATCACTCAAATTTACCTCTATTTTGCTATGAAATTCTGCTCTGAATGCGCTGCACCAGTTGAGTTAAAAATACCTGCGGACGACACGCGAGAACGTTTTGTCTGTAGCGCCTGTGGTGTCATTCACTATGAAAACCCAAAAATGGTCGTTGGCTCCATCCCGGTTTGGCAGCAAGATGGTGAATTAAAAGTACTTTTATGCAAGCGTGCGATCGAGCCACGTCTTGGCTATTGGACCCTGCCGGCTGGTTTTATGGAAAATAATGAAACCAGCGCTCAGGCAGCGCAAAGGGAAACTGTTGAAGAAGCGGGTGCCAATATTGCTTTGCATGAATTATTTTCAGTTATCAACGTTCCCCACGTACACCAGGTACATTTGTTTTACCGGGCAACTCTGCTGGACTTGAATTATGCTGCAGGCACTGAAAGCCTTGATGTCCAGATGTTTGCGGAAAATGACATTCCCTGGGACGACATCGCGTTTCCTACGGTAAGTCACACTTTACGTTTTTTCTTCAGTGATATCAAAAAAGTACGGGCAGGCGGACAATTTTCTGTCCACGAAGAGGATATTTTCAAGCCTATGCGGAGTAGCACTTGATCCCCTGGCTGGAAAAAAACTCTCCATTTCCTGACGTCAACACCGCACTCACCGAAGAACAAGGTGCTGCCGGACTATTGGCCGCGGGTGCGGATTTGTCAGCAGAACGTCTGCTCGATGCGTATCGCCACGGTATCTTTCCGTGGTTTTCAGAAGGACAACCGATTTTATGGTGGTCTACCGATCCACGCATGGTGTTAGCGCTCGCCGATTTTAAAGTCTCAGATAGCCTGCTGAAAACCTTAAAGAAAATGCAGGCTGACAAGCGCTGGGAAATCCGTTTTGACAGCGCGTTTGAAGAAGTCATGCGTGCTTGTGGAGCACCACGTAAAGATGGCGCCGGAACCTGGATTTCCGAGGATATTGTTGCTGGCTATTGTGCCCTGCACCGAGCTGGCTTTGCCCACTCCTCTGAAGTATGGCTCGATGGCACATTAGTGGGCGGTGCCTATGGCGTCTGTATTGGGCGTATGTTTTATGGTGAATCTATGTTTACCAGGGTTTCAAATGCATCAAAAGTTGCATTAAGCCATTTGGTTTTTTTCCTACGTGAACATGGTGTGAAAATGATAGACTGCCAGCAAGAGACCGCACATTTGGCATCGCTGGGCGCAAAACCGATCCCGCGTTCGGAATTTCTGACATGGATTGATGTTGCAACAGCAATGCCAGCGATTTCAGATTGGCAACCACTTTCTATGTCAGATTGGACGAAAGCATTTTAAGCTATTGGCAAGTAAGCGACCAGAAAAGAACCAGCATGCAAGTAGCAAGTAGCAAGCAACCAGCAACGAATAAGTAACGAGTTAATCAAGTACATTAAGTAAAGCAAGGCTAAAGACAACGTGACGCAACTTAACGATTTGCCTATTGCGAGCATACAGTTTTATGCGACCGCCCCGTACCCATGCAGCTATCTCGATGGCCTGCAGGCGCGTTCGCAGGTTGCTACGCCGGCTCATCTGATCAATGCCGACGCCTATTCAGAGCTGGTTAAAAATGGCTTTCGCCGCAGTGGTATTTTTATTTATCGGCCGCACTGCGATAATTGTCGAGCGTGCACGCCTGTTCGCGTTCGCAGTGATGAGTACATTGCTAACCGCAGCCAGCGCCGCGCAGAAAAAAAACATGCCGATTTACGCGCAACTGTGACTCCTCTTGCCTATTCGCAAGAGCACTACGAGCTTTATCAGGAATATCAACACCATCGACATGCTGGTGGTGGCATGGACAATGACAGTCACGATCAATACGCACAATTTTTACTGCAAAGTCGTGTTAATACTCGCTTGGTTGAGTTTCGCGATGAACACGGCACCTTAAAAATGGTCAGTCTGATCGACATCCTCACCGATGGTTTGTCATCGGTGTATACCTTTTTTGACCCTTACGATACCGATGCCTCCTACGGGACTTACAATGTCGTTTGGCAAATTCGTAAAGCTAAAGAGCTCAATCTGCCATATGTCTATCTCGGATACTGGATTGCAGCGAGCCCTAAAATGGCCTATAAAATCAACTTTAAGCCTCTGGATGCGCTCATGCATGGTCAGTGGCAGTCTTTATAGTCTTAAATTCAGCAACATTAGATTGAAATATACTCCCTATCAGTATTTAAAAATGCCCTTGATTTTGTAATGATAAATAGCCATTTTCAATACATACTCCCATAAATCATCATTACTATGCCCGAAAAACTCTTATATACGCTAGCCCGCTCCATCTTGTTTTCGATGGAGCCGGAAAAAGCCCACCATTTGACCCTCCCTGCCATCCAACGTATTAGCAAATTTGGACTCGGAGGATTATTCAGCAAACCCGAAAACGACCCGCGCACGGTGATGGGGATCCACTTCCCCAACCCAGTTGGATTGGCCGCAGGACTGGATAAAGACGGCGCCTATATCGATGGTTTAGCAGCATTAGGTTTTGGCTCCATTGAAATCGGCACTGTCACACCGCGCGCGCAACCAGGCAATCCATTACCGCGCATGTTCCGACTCCCCAAGGCAGAAGCAATCATCAATCGCATGGGTTTTAACAACGGCGGTGTCGATGCGTTTGTGCGCAATGTACAATCATCCCGCTTTTATCAGGATAAACAGGGCGTACTCGGTCTGAATATCGGTAAAAATGCTGACACACCTATCGAACGTGCCGCAGAGGACTATCTGCACTGCCTGGAAAAAGTGTATCCGTACGCCAGCTATGTCACCGTCAACATTTCATCGCCGAACACTAAAAATTTGCGCCAACTTCAAGGCGCAGATGAGTTAGATAACTTGCTGGCACAACTTAAATCAGCCCAGCAAGCCCTGGCTGATAAGCACAAACGCTACGTCCCGATTGCGCTTAAAATCGCACCGGATATCGATGCCGAGCAGATCAAAACCATTGCCGAAGCCTTGCTGCGCCACAAAATTGATGGCGTCATTGCCACCAATACCACGATCACACGCGACGCCGTTAAAGGTCTGCCATTTGCGGAAGAAGCTGGCGGTTTATCAGGCAAACCGGTGTTTGAATTATCGAATCGGGTGATTCGTGCACTCAAGGCTGAACTCGGCGATGAATTACCCATTATCGGCGTTGGTGGTATTTTCTCGGGTGCTGACGCAGCAACGAAAATTCGTGAAGGCGCGTCTTTGGTGCAGCTCTACTCTGGTCTAATTTATCAGGGCCCGGCACTGGTCAAAGAATGCGCAACCGCCTTACGCAATAGCCGCCCCTAAATAAGTCAATACAGAAAGAGGACACGAATGCAACTGATCTCCCTCGGTGATAGTCAATTACAAGTGAGCAAAATCTGCCTCGGCACCATGACATTTGGTGAGCAGAATAGTGAAACTGAAGCGCACGGACAACTTGATTACGCCATCGAACGTGGCATTAATTTTATTGATACCGCCGAGATGTATCCAGTGATGCCACGTGCTGAAACACAAGGCAGAACAGAGCAATATGTCGGTAGCTGGTTGAAAAAAAATGCCGCCACACGCGATAAAATTATCCTCGCCACCAAAGTAGCAGGACCGTCGCGCGGCATGCATTGGATACGTGGCGGTGAAAATGACCTGAATGCCGTCAATATTCGCGCCGCTGTTGACGCCAGTTTGCAACGTCTGCACACCGACTACATCGACCTGTATCAGTTGCATTGGCCAAGTCGGAATGCACCAATATTCGGACAAAAACAATTTGATCCCACATTGGAACGTCCCCACACCTCAATCGAAGAAACCGTCAGCATACTGGCGAGCCTGATCAAAGAAGGTAAAATTCGCGCCTACGGTGTTTCTAATGAAAGTGCATGGGGTATCGGCGAATTTGCGCGTCAGGCAGAAAGACAACAAGTACCACGATTGGTATCAATACAAAACGCCTGTAATCTGGTCAACCGCGCCTTTGAACAAGGACTCGATGAAAGTTGCTTCCGCGAACGTGTCAGTCTGCTTGCGTATAGCCCACTGGCCTTCGGCCAACTGACGGGCAAATATGCTGACGATGCACAAGCACATGGCCGCCTGACGATATTCCCTCCGACCTGGAGCCCGCGCTACACACGTGCTAGTGTGCTGGAAGCCAGTAAGCGTTATTCAGCGTTAGCACGCGCCAATGACTTAACGCCGACCCAACTTGCCTTGGCCTGGTGTTACTCGCGCTGGTACATCGCCAGCACCATCATTGGCGCCACCAATCTGCTTCAACTCAAAGAAAATATTGATGCCCTTAACGTGACGCTCAATCCAGAAATCATGAGTGCGATTGAATCAATTCACGCAGAATTCAATAATCCTGGCCAGTGACAATATCATCTCAATAAAAGTGCAACCCAAAGCAAAACGCCCGACAAATTCATCGGGCGTTTTGTTACTTAATGAACTCTCATTATCTATAAAGTAGCCGTCGCCAACTTCACACCAAAACCAATAAACATCGCACCAACACCACCCGACAGTGAGGCCGACAATCGTTGGCGACGACGAAACGCATCCGCTAATTTTGCGCCAACCAAAATAATGACCGTCAGGTACGTAAAGCTACAAATTTGACAAACCAAGCCTAAAAAACCATAAGAAAGCACAGGCGAGCTAAATTCTGGGTCAACGAACTGAATAAAAAATGAAATAAAAAATAAAATTGCTTTGGGATTCATCAAACTGATAATCAACGCCTTCGTAAATGGCTTACTCATTGACGTCTGCGGCTCCACACGGGCAGCATCGACGACCACTTGCTGTTTTGCATTGAGCCAACCACGGCAACTGCCCAGCAACATCTGCAAACCGATCCATCCCAGATACGCTGCACCGCTATATTTCACTGCATAAAACAGTGTCGGGTTTGCTTTCAATAAGGCTGCCATGCCACCTGCCGACAAAACCATCAAGATGAAATCACCCAAAAAAATTCCACAGGCACCTTGATAAGCTAACCTGACACCACGTTGCGCCGCAACGCTCAGGACGTACATAGAATTTGGGCCGGGCAATAACACAATAAAAATTGTGCCAAAGAAAAAAGTCCAAAAATCGGAAACGCCAAACGTGGCGTGAATCAGAGCATTCATGTGAAATACCAATGGCGAAAAATAACAGCGGACGTTGATGATAACAGCCTTACGTATTGATTGTCATCCGCCGAGACAATGTCCATCGCCACCACTTAAAGAACCTTGCCATCATCGAGCTGGCAAACAAAAGGGAAGCAACGAGAAAAAATTCACGTTGCTTCCATTGCATTGCCTCAGCAAGCAGATTAAGTTATTCGGCCTTCTTTTCCCGGACAGGAACTTGCACATTACACAAATCAACATGTCCTGCCGGTACTTTATACCAGTCGCCACCACGATTGCGTTGCGCCTCTAACACAGCCTTGAAGCTTGGTGTATCAGTGCGAAATATCTCCAATGGTGTTCGCTCAGCAACTGGTACGTCAGCGGCGATGCGGATCGCTTTGATCGGCGAATTCTGCTCAGGCTTTTCATAAAAGCCAAGCGCAGCAGTTCCGCGCGGCAATGCACTCAGCAATGGCATTCCTTGTACTACCCGTCCTACGACGGTGATATTACGATCAAGCTGGCGCGGCGCGTTGCCAGTGACGACATACAAAGACGTACCATCGCCGCTATTCACTTCGTTACCGCGTGCAACACCAACCGCGCCATAGCAATGCGCCAGCCAGGTCGTACCATTTTTGGTATCACGTCCTGCCGCAAAGCCATTGGTAAAGCCCACCTGCGGCGCGTAACCATCGACATCAAACAAGCGATTGAAAGCCAACTTCGGCGCATATTTCACAGTAAATTCAGGCGCCAGGTTTTTTTTAGCCGTTTTCACTTCGCGCTTTTCATCTGGATCAGCCCATTGCACAACATAGTTGTCCTGCGAACGAACGATTGCCAGTCCGTCAAAATAGCCCTCACGTACCAATTTGCGAATATTATCGACATGATTTGGCGCAAAGTCTGGCGCTAGTTCAATGACCACTCTGCCGCTATTCAGTTCAAGATACAAGGTATTGTCAGGATCAACAGCACGCCAGTCGTTTGCGCCAGACGCCTTTACGATATCGCTCGTCGCTGGCCTGGATTTCAGTGGATTTTCTTTCACGACATTGGCCACTGTGCTCGACGTTGCTGCATTGCCTGCGGTTGCAGTAACTAACAGGCCAATCGCCGCGAGGGAAGATAAGTGATTGAGTTTTGTTTTAACACCCAATATTTGCACTGTGTGAGAACTAGTATTGAACGACATTATTCATCTCCGTGATTTGTTTACGATAAAACTATAACAAGTTTTTTAACGAGACCACGTCTTTTTTTGACAAAAAAACGGCACCGCGAAGGTGCCATTTTTACAACGGACTAAAGCCCATTCTAAGTTTAAGCTTGAACCAAGGATAAGTGCGCCGCCCGGGCTGCTGCCGTGGATTTTAATTTGACGTTCAACGAATTTTGCAGTGATGCAATGGCGCCACCAGCACGGTAATTAAAACTAACTTCCAGAATGTCCCCTGACTTCACATTGATCGGCTCTGCTACCGGCAAGGACATATAATCATTCAACCATTCTATCGTGGAAGAATTTTCCAATAAAATGGCGAGAACATTCTTAGTCACAAATCGTAATGCGGTGACTGTTCCCGCCTTCTCAATAGTGAAACTTCCTCCCCATTGAATTTGCAGGCCGTTCGCCTGATTGAAGTCAATCACGCTATACAAAGCAGGCGACGCCAATTCGCGCGTATCGGCGGAAAATACGCCAGGTCTTGCAAACTGAATAATCGGTGCTTGATAGCCCCAGAAGTCATACGTTTGCTGTAAAGGTTGCACCGCCATGACGACGGCTTCCGGAATAAAAATCGGTAAAGGGCCGCCAAATTTTTCGGTATAGCGCTGTTTAAAATTCTCAATTACTTCGACCTGTTTTTCGCGCAACATGGCGACATGGATCATTTCGCAAATCACGACATCGACCGGCTCTGGTGGCAAATATTCAAACGCATCGGCATGAATCACTTCCACTTTGTCCCCATGTGCATTCTTTGCCAGCAAGCGGCGCGCCTCAATGACCATGTCAGGATTAAATTCAACGCAATACACTTTGGCCGCTTTTTGTGCTGCAAACCATGATAAAACACCGGTGCCACCACCCAACTCCAACACCTTTGCTCCTTCAAAGACCTGACGCTCAATCGCGGCTTTGAAATTATCCATGCGACTTGTATCCATCAACATATTGTGATGGTATTGCAGTGGAATAAATTGCCCCAGATAGCAGCTCTCTGCTTCGCGCTCATTCAACATAGCGGTTCCTTTTAGTCGATTTTTCAATGGCTGACTTGCTGCACAAACACTAAATACAGGGATTCAGTCCTGGCGCAAAAGCAGATAAGCAACGAATTTTCATATTTCGCAGACTCAATTATCCGGAGATAAGAACGAAACGAAGTGCGGAACTACGAGGCGATTCATGGTCAATTCAAGCTTTAAAAGCAAAAAAAGATCAAAACTTCTATTGATGTGGTTTAGCTGGGGAAACCAGAATAATGATGGGTGGCGGCGAAGACGAATTGGGCGAAATGAGTTTTTCGCAATGGGGATCTTTATACGGCCCGGTCGCCTTTTCCCAGAACTCGCCTGGCGAAGTTTGAGCGCAAAGTTGCGCATCGGAAGTTTTACTTTTCCAAACGTAGTAAGCCGCAGGTGCTGCATCAACAACAGCGGGCATAAGGAGCATCTGCGTTAAAAATACTACCGCCAACGGACCAATGCGACATGGCGACCACAGTATTTTTGTTTGCAACATTCTTGCCTCTTACTTTCGTGCATCAACAGGGGTAGCTGGCCTAAATATGGTTTGGACAATTTGCAGAATTAAGCAGAGTTAATGCCAAAAAAATCGCACACCCTGCTTAACATAGACCATCTTAGATGATTATGGATGTTGATGACGATATTTTGCAAGTTCGTCAATCGTCAAAATCACGAGGTCATGAGTCAGCGCATACGTTTGAACGTCCACCCCTTGCGTCATACTGCCATCAGGGTTCATCAATTCACATAAAACAGCCGCTGGTGCCAGGCCGGCCATCATCGCCAGATCGACTGAACCGTCGGTGTGACCACGTCGCTGTAGCACGCCACCCGCTACCGCACGCAAAGGAAACACATGTCCAGGTCGCGCCAAATCGTCAGGTTTCGCCTCTGTCGAGATTGCCGTCAGAATCGTCGTCACACGATCAGCCGCTGAGACGCCCGTCGTCACGCCCCGTTTTGCTTCAATCGACACCGTGAACGCAGTACCGTAACGACTTTCGTTGTTGCTGACCATTGGCGGTAAATCTAATTGCTGCAATTTTTCATCCGGTAAGCACAAGCAAACGATACCGCTACCATCACGAATCATGCGAGCCATCGACTCGATGCTGATTTTTTCGGCGGCAACAATAAGATCAGCCTCATTTTCACGGTCAAAATCATCCATTAACAGAACCGGACGACCATCACGCAAATCCATTAAGGCACGTTGCAAGCGCTGTTCAAAAGGAGGAAGGACAAAAGTTTCTTTATTTTCTGCCAATGCGGCATTCACAGAAACGGGGGAAGAATCAAAAGTATTAGCTTTGATCGAATTAAAAGAATGATTATTTAACATGTTGAAACGCTCCGCAAAATAAAAAGTGCAAAAGACGTTTCAGGGATATTTCAAAAACGCATAGCCAAACGCCAGCACGCGCAGCAAAAAACTGGGCAAACTGAGTTAGGCGCATCTTCTCTCATCCGGACTATGACCGTCGGCCCTGGAATCACACCAGATCTGCTGACCTTACCAAAAACACATTACGTGTCAAAGCAAGCGCTCGCGGGCTTGTCTGAAAAATCAGATTTACCGCCGGTGGGGAATTACACCCCGCCCTGAAGACGTACAACCTACCGAATTATCGGCATGACAATTATACGGATTTTTGAAAAGTGCGTCGCCAGTACGACGATTTGCCATCTGCATCTGCATCGCCATCGCCATCGCGATCTCAATATCCATATTCAGGAGCACAATATTTCTATCGGGATTTAAGAGGAAACGCGCTCTCATAGACCCAAAAAGCCATCAGCAACTATGCATATATCAAAACTGCATATAAGCAAATAAATACTAAGTAGTTTGGAATATAGTCAGTTTTCATTACGATTCATCCTACTTTAGATGGGGTGACATGACTTTAACTTATATTTTTTCGGGATTTGCAGTTGGCACACTGGTCGGATTGACCGGTGTCGGCGGCGGCTCCTTGATGACACCATTACTCACACTGCTCTTTGGTGTATCACCCGCCGTTGCAGTAGGAACTGACTTGGCGTTTGCTTCGATCACCAAAGCTACCGGCACCTTTACGCACCGCTTACGCGGCACGGTCGACTGGCAAGTGGTTCGTTTGCTTTGCTACGGCGCCCTACCTGCTGCCATATTAGCCACATTAAGTCTCAAGCATTTTGGTAGTTTGAATAAAGAAATCGGGCAAGTTATCCGGTATTCGATTGCCGCCTCAGTATTATTGACTGTCATCGCCCTGCTTTTCAAAGGCAAAATGCTGAACTGGTTAAGCCAACATCCAGAAAAGCAATTGCAAGGTCGTCAATTACAAATTGCCACCGTCATTGCAGGTGCCGTTCTTGGAACACTGGTCACGATTTCGTCGATTGGCGCTGGTGCTATCGGCGCAACGTTATTGGTCATGTTGTACCCTAGAATGTCGGCTGCACATATTGCTGGAACAGACATCGCTTACGCCGTGCCACTAACGGCAATCGCCGCCTTTGGGCACTGGTGGCTGGGCTCAATAGACTGGTCATTACTTATTTCATTGCTGATTGGATCCTTACCCGGTATTACCTTAGGATCGATGGCGGCTCGGGCAGTACCTGAAAAATTATTGCGCGGCATACTAGCGACCACCTTGACATTGGTCGCCACTAAACTGATTTTTTAGTTCTAAATGTAAAGTAAAGCAGAGTAATGCAAACTAAAGCAAACTAAAGCAAACTAAAGCAAACTTAATCAACATTGATTCAGATTTCTTGCGTATTTCTATTCAGCATATCGTTATTACGCGCACCTAACGCGCAGACTGAGGACAAATAAGATGTACCGTTATGACCAGCACGATCATCAGATCATCAAAGAACGTATCGCGCAATTCCGTGATCAGGTTCGCCGTCGCCTTGCCAATGAGTTGACCGAAGAAGAATTTTTGCCTTTACGTTTGCAAAATGGCTTGTATTTCCAACGTCATGCTTACATGTTACGCGTTGCTGTCCCTTACGGCATGTTGTCGTCAGAACAGTTGCGTGTATTTGCTCTGATTGCGCGCAAATATGACCGCGGTTACGGCCATTTCACAACGCGTCAAAATATCCAATACAACTGGATCAACCTTGAAGATGCACCAGAAATTTTGGAACATCTGGCATCAGTAGAAATGCATGCGATCCAAACATCTGGTAACTGCATGCGCAATATTACGTCAGACGAATTTGCTGGCGTCGCGGCGGATGAAGTTATTGATCCACGTGCATATGCTGAAATTCTGCGTCAATGGACGACTTTCCACCCAGAATTTGCCTATTTACCTCGTAAATTCAAGATTGCGATTAATGGCTCTAAAGAAGACCGTGCAGCGATTGCTGTCCATGATATTGGCCTGACTGTCGTTCACAACGACGCTGGTGAAGTTGGCTTCAAAGTTATGGTTGGCGGCGGCATGGGACGCACTCCCATTCTCGGCAGCGTAATTCGCGAGTTCTTGCCATGGCAGCATGTAATGACGTATCTGGAAGCGATCTTGCGTATTTACAATCAATACGGTCGTCGCGATAACAAATACAAAGCGCGGATTAAAATTCTGGTCAAAGCAATCGGCGCGGATGTCTTCGCAAAACAAGTTGAAGAAGAATGGGCGGATATCAAAGATGGCCCAGCAACTTTAACCGAAGCCGAATTGAAACGAGTTGCGAGCTTCTTTAGTTCACCTGACTACCAGCAATTGCCTGCCCAGGATGCTGAATTTGAACAGCAAAAAGAACAAAACAAAGCGTTTGCAAACTGGGTCAAACGTAATGTGAAGCCACATAAAGTAGCTGGCTATACAGCTGTCGTTCTATCTCTGAAAAAGCCAGGTGTGCCTCCTGGTGATGCAACTGCTGAACAAATGGACTTTATCGCCAATCTGGCGGATCAGTTTAGCTTTGGCGAATTGCGCGTAACGCACGAGCAAAATCTGGTGTTGGCGGACGTCAAACAAAGTGATTTGTTCACCGTCTGGCAAGAAGCGAAGGCGCACGGTCTGGCAACACCAAATATTGGTTTATTGACCGATATGATCTGCTGCCCTGGCGGCGATTTCTGCGCATTAGCAAATGCCAAATCTATCCCCATCGCGCTGGATATTACGGACCGCTTTAACGATCTGGATTACCTGCATGATATCGGTGAGATCGAACTGAATATGTCTGGTTGCATTAATGCCTGCGGCCACCATCACATTGGCAATATCGGTATTCTGGGTGTCGATAAAGATGGTAGCGAGTGGTATCAAGTCTCCATTGGTGGCGCGCAAGGCAATCAGTCTGCCATTGGCAAAATCATTGGCCCGTCATTTTCCGCGGGACAAATGCCAGAAGTGATTGATCGCATTATTCAGGTTTATATTCGTGAACGGCTTGAGAATGAGCGCTTTATCGATACCACGCAACGTCTGGGTATTGCACCATTTAAAGATTTTGTTTACGGAACGCCGATCAAAACCACAGAACACCATGGCGAAGACGCTGGTTCTGTCGTTTCATATTAATACCGGATACGATAGTAAAGAAAAATCATGACCGACATTATCAAAGATAAAGCCATCGTTAGCGATGATTGGACCGTCTTACGACTGAGTGAAGATCAGACACCGGATGCGGTTGTAGTACCGGCGGGAAAAGTCATCGTGCCATTGCAGGTCTGGCTACTGCAACGCGACGCATTGATCAGCCGTAACGATCTTGCTGTCTGGTTTAACAGCGACGAACAGGCCAAAGATTTAAAAGACGATATCGCTCGTTTTAGCCTGCTGGCAGTGAACTTTCCAAAATTTTCGGATGGGCGCGGCTACTCTATTGCCTATAACTTACGTTCTCGCTTTGGCTTCACTGGCGAGTTGCGGGCGATTGGCGATGTATTGCGCGATCAATTGTTTTACATGCAGCGTGTTGGCTTCAATGCATTTGCCGTCAGTGCGGATAAAAATATTCAAGATGCCATCAAAGGATTAACCGATTTTTCAGAAAAATACCAAACGTCCTGGGATGAGAAAAATCCCTTATTCCGCCGTGCTGAACGTGCCGGGGCAGAGGTATGAGTATCGAACAAGATGGCTTTGCATCGCGGCTAGCGATCACGCGTTCCATTCTGAAAAACATCGCGCAAGAATTTAGCCCGGCCGTATTTGCCTCCAGCCTGGCAGCAGAAGATATGGTGCTGACCGATCTGATTTTGCGCGAGAAACTCAACATCAGCATTTTTTCGCTGGAAACGGGTCGCTTACATGCAGAAACTTTAGGGATGTTAGACAAAGTCAAGACCACTTATGGTACCGAAATTTTGCTCTATAAACCCGAGGCCAGCGCCGTTGACGCTTACGTTGCTCAGCATGGTTTAAATGCGTTTTACGACAGCGTGGAAATGCGCAAAGAATGCTGCCGCATTCGTAAAGTTGAACCTTTAAATCGCGCATTAGCAGGCAAAAAGGCGTGGGTTACGGGGCAACGTCGCTCACAAGCGGCAACGCGTACAGAACTAGCCGCGCAAGAAGACGACGTCGCACACGGCATGCAAAAATTTAATCCATTGGCAGATTGGTCTGAAGAAGATGTCTGGCACTACATTCGCAGTAACAATGTGCCTTACAATCCCTTGCACGACAGAGGCTACCCTTCTATTGGCTGTGAACCTTGTACGCGTGCAATACAGCCAGGCGAGGATGTCCGCGCTGGACGCTGGTGGTGGGAAAATCCAGAATCCAAAGAATGTGGTTTACATGTTATCGACGGAAAATTAGTTCGTATCAACAAACCGTCGTAACCACAGGCAGATATAACAAAATGTAGTTATAACAAAATGTAGTTATAACAAAATGTAGTTATAACAACAAATAGTCGTAAGAAGTAAATAATTAAAGCCGGCACAACCGGATCAATGCAGCAATAAGCGCAATACTAAGTAAGTAAGCTGATTACATCGAGAAGTGATTATGAATACAGTCGCAGAAAAAAATTTTATTGATGCCGCGAGCAATCGCCATCTAGACTGGCTAGAATCCGAGGCCATCCACATCATGCGTGAAGTTGCTGCAGAATGTAGCAATCCCGCACTACTCTTCTCCGGCGGTAAAGATTCTATCGTCTTGCTGCGCTTGGCTGAAAAAGCATTTCGCCCAGGTAAATTTCCGTTCCCGTTAGTCCACATTGATACCGGCCACAATTTCGCGGAAGTGATCGCTTTTCGTGATAAGCGCGTGGCAGAATTGGGCGAGCGGCTCATCGTTGGTTCTGTTGAAGAATCAATTCGACGTGGCACTGTGCGTCTGCGCAATCCAGCCACTGATTCACGCAATGCGGCGCAGGCTGTGACTTTGCTCGAAACCATTGCTGAACATCAGTTTGATGCTTGTATCGGTGGCGCTCGTCGTGACGAAGAAAAGGCACGTGCAAAAGAACGTATTTTTTCGTTCCGTGATGAATTCGGACAATGGAATCCAAAAGCACAACGTCCAGAATTATGGGATTTGTATAACACCCGCGTCCATGCCGGCGAAAACATGCGTGTATTTCCGATTTCCAACTGGACGGAACTCGACGTCTGGCAGTATATCGCGCGCGAAAAACTGGAATTGCCACAAATTTATTTTGCCCATGAACGTCAGGTCATCCCACGCAATGGTTTGTTAGTGCCATTGACCGATTTAACGCCACCTCGTGAAGGTGAAACGGTAGAAACGCAAATTGTTCGTTTCCGCACCGTCGGTGATATCTCATGCACCTGCCCGGTATCCTCGGACGCAGCCACAGTCGAGGCTATTATTGCTGAGACAGCAATTACCCAAATCACTGAACGCGGCGCGACCCGCATGGATGATCAGACATCGGAAGCATCGATGGAAAAACGTAAAAAAGAAGGATATTTCTAATGAGTGCCATTGAAGAACAAGTCAGCGCCGCCCTTGGCAAAGAACGCGGGCTGTTGCGCTTTATCACTGCCGGTTCTGTCGATGATGGAAAAAGTACCCTAATTGGTCGTCTGCTGTTTGATAGCAAAGGCATTTTTGCGGATCAGCTCGATGCGATCTCGCGCGCAAAACATAAGCGTACCGTCGGCGATACCATCGATTTATCTCTACTTACGGACGGCCTGGAAGCCGAACGTGAACAAGGTATTACGATTGACGTTGCCTATCGTTATTTTGCGACGCCTAAACGCAAATTCATCATCGCTGATACACCCGGCCATGAGCAATACACGCGCAATATGGTGACTGGCGCCTCGACGGCTGATGCTGTCGTGATTTTGGTCGACGTCTCCAAGGTCAAATTGAACGACGATGGAAGTGTTGACCTGTTGGTACAAACCAAGCGCCATTCGACGATTGCCCATCTATTGAAGATTGAACACGTTATCGTCGCTGTCAACAAGATGGATCTGGTCAATTACGATCAAAGTGTGTACGACCGCATCGTTGCAGAATACAAAAAATTTGCCGATCAACTTGGTTTAACTACTGTCCATGCCGTCCCATTATCAGCACTGGCGGGTGATAACGTGGTAACTGCCACTGACAAGATGCCTTGGTATCAAGGACCAACGCTGATTGACTTACTTGAATCACTGAGCGTTTATGACGCTTGCCATGATGAGCCGTTCCGCTTTCCGGTGCAATTAGTTGCACGCCACAACGGCCACCAAGCCAATGATTTCCGTGGTTACATGGGCCGTATTGAAGCAGGTAAAGTCAGCAAGGGTGATCAACTGATCGTTCAGCCAAGTGGCCAATCAGCCACAGTCAAAGATATTCTGACGCTGGATGGCTCATTAGAATCTGCCGTCGTTGGTCAATCAGTCACGATCTTATTGAACGAGTATTTAGATATTTCTCGCGGTGACATGTTGGCAGGTGCAGACCGTCCGGCGACCCAGTTAAAAACGGTCAAAGCAGACTTATGCTGGCTGTCCGAGGATGTTTTGGATGTACGACGCAAATACTGGTTAAAACACACTACCAAGCAGGTTGCGGCACGAGTGACAGCGGTCGATACGCTACTCGACATTAACACGCAGGAAAGGCGTCCCGCGACCAGCTTAAAATTGAACGATATCGCGACCGTAACGCTTAGCGTGCAACAGGCCTTAGCTGCGGACGCTTATGATAAACTGCGCTCTACAGGCGCCTTCATTTTGATCGATGAAGTCACTCACCAGACAGTCGCAGCAGGAATGATACGCATCGAGGAGTAATACGCATGACAGCGCCTTTCGGCAAAGTTTATCTGATAGGCGCTGGACCGGGTGCTGCGGACTTAATTACCGTTCGCGGCGCACGTTTGCTGTCGCAAGCCAATGCGGTTCTCTATGACGCATTGGTGACGCCGGCAATGCTGGATTTATGTCCGCAGGCGGTCAAGATCTCAGTCGGCAAAAGAAGTGGCCAACGCTCTGCTGCACAAGAGCACATCAACGAGCAACTCATCGCTTGCGCAAAACAATATGCAGTGGTCGTCCGCCTGAAAGGTGGCGACCCCATGTTATTCGGCCGCGCTGATGAAGAGTTAAGCGCCCTCGAATCTTACAATATCTCCTATGAAATCGTGCCAGGCATCACCACTGCTCTGGCAGCAGCAGCCAGCGTGTGTCAACCGTTGACTAAACGAGGTATTGCCAGAAGTGTCGCATTATTTACGTCCAGTACCGCACCTGGAGAAGTCGCAGATACCCGAATTCCAGAGTGCGACACCTTAGTGCAATACATGGGAGGTAAAGAAGCCATGTTGACAGCGCAACGCATGTTAGCAGCCCAATTCCCTCCTGATTGGCCGGTGATTGTGATTGAAAATTGTAGCCGTGAAGATGAACGGATTGAGAAGCTTAGTTTGCACCAATTATCGCAAGGTCTGGCCGCGAGCACAGGGCCAGTTCTGGTCATGATGGGTGAAGCAATGCGAGCACGCACGTCCACACCATACCCAGCAACGCAGGTCAATACCAAATCAAACGAAATTTAAGGTAATCGCACCTCGAATTTATGGGCCAATTCTTGCAAGGCATTACTCACACGTAGCTGCTCGTAGCTCTCATCGTAGCGGCTTCTGAGCATGTCGCAAGCTTGCTTACAGTAGGCAAGATAGCCATCTTGTCGATCAATAAATGGTTGCAGTGTCACTACCTTCGAGGCCAAACCCATTTTGTTCAATAAGGCGTCAGAATTACGCAAATTAGTGGCCAGATAATCGACTCGTTTAGCAACCAGCATATTGAGTCCATTTTCCAAAGAATTGGCGACTTCAACATTTAAACTGGATCGCACTGCCTCAAACTGAGGCCCATAAACCCAACCGTTAATCACTGCGACCTTACTGCCGTGCAGTGACGCGTAGCTGCCATCCCAAATGACAGGAGGCGACCCCTGGCGCACGTAAAAAGCCATGATGTCCTGAAAAAACGGTTTTTGAGCGAACACAAATTTAGTCTCGCGCTCCGCCGTTTTGTAGGGGCCAATTAAAATGTGGGCATGGCCGTTCTCGACCATCCATTGCGCCCGCCGCCAAGGGTAAATTTCAAAACTAACCGTGTCGCCATTTTGTTTGGCTAAGCTGCGAATTAAATCGACACCTAAACCGACATAGTCCCCATCGACATTACGTTCAAAAATATGGGCAAATTCAGCGCCGACGGCAATAACCTGACCTGCCTTCGCTGGCAAAGAATGCAAAGAGAATAAAGTCAGAAAACAAAAACCTGCGGAGATAGCGAAGCGAGAAAGTAACATGTGTTTTTCCCAAATGAGTTTTCTGGCAAAGTGTGCCAGCAACAAAACTACCGCTTCTTGAAAATACCTATAAAGTTAACTGAAAAAGTTACACCCAATCTGCAAACATAAAATCAAACCAACGTAATGCAATAGTCCCGAATCGCCATTAAAACACTCTCTTCTTCGCCCACTGCGGTGGCCAGTTTAATCTCCAATGTTGGATAGGTCGTCCGCAATTGCTCAAGCAATACAGGCAAATCACGCAATACATGTCCACCTTGCCCCAAGAAAATCGGTGAAACAGTCACCGCTTTACACCCCTGAGCAACAAGTGTCGATACCAAATCAGGCAGGCTTGGCGTCATAAATTCGAGAAAGGCCAGTTCGACGGCGCAATCTGGCAAACTCAGTTGCGTCATTTTCTGCAGACGCTGAAAAGGTGCCGCCCATCGCGGATCACGTGCACCATGGGCAAACAAAATTAAGGCCGACGTTTTACTCATCAATTTCTTTCCACGTAACGCAGGCCAAGCAATGCAAGTCCTAAAAATAAGATACTGGGGACCAGCGCTGTAAAAATTGGTGGCCAGGTGTTAAGCATACCAAGATGCGAGAATAGTGAGTTGATCAGATAAAAGACCATCCCGATCATAATACCACTAAATATTTTAAGACTCGTGCCACCGCTGCGTACATGCAAGTACGCAAAGGGCAGCGCCAATGCCATCATGACCAGGGTCGCAAATGGGTAGGTAATTTTTTTCCAAAAGGCGATTTGATAACGTTCATTGTCTTGTTTATTTTCTGCCAAATGACGCGTAAACGACGCCAAATCGATGGCAGACATGCGATCTGGATCTGCAAATAAAACTGACAAAATATCCGGTGTCACCTCGGAAATCACGTCCAGATTAGCTAACTTCTGACTCTTAACGTTTGCAATGTCCTCGGTAGACAAAGTCATAGGAAAGGAGGTTTCGTTGACATCAAACAAACGCCATACATTGCTGCCTTGGTAGGCAGCATTTTTTGCAGTGACCTCACGTGCCAGATGGAAGTTTTTATCGAATTCGTATAACTTAACTTCTTTAAGCTGGTGATTAGGAAGAATTTCTCGTACATTCAAAAAACGCGAACCGATAATCTCACCTTTTAAACCGTTCTCACGAATCAAATCTTTTGTCCACAATCCAGTCCTGAATTCTTGCGCTTCCGTTGCACCGAGGGCGGTGAGCTTCATAGACTCAGCCATTTTGCTCGTGTTCGGTGCAATTACCTCGCCGAAGATAAAGGTCAGCAGTACAAAAACCAAACCTATTTTGATCAGGATTTGAGCCGCCATAAAGGTCGACATACTGGCCGCTCGCATGATGGTGAATTCAGAATTAGCAGCGAATTGCGCCAGGACGTAGATGGTGCCAATCAATACGGCAATCGGCATAAACTCGTACACATAACCTGGCAAACCCAGGCACACGTACCAGATCGCATGTTGCAATTGATAGCCGCCTTTATTCACAGACGGCAATTCACCCATCAAATCAAAAAAAGAGAACAGCGCCAAAAGTGCCAACATCACAAACAAGACAGCACGGATAATCTCCGTGCCAAAATACTTCTGCAAAATTTTCATGCCAGATTTTCTTTCCCACGTAAGCCCGCTTTGCATCTGGACCACACCACCAAAGGATGCCAATGACTATTCACTTTTAAGCGCCAGGCAAACAAAGAGACGATAGACACCAACACCGCCAAATGCACTGGCCACCATGTCATTCCAAATTCGCTACGCCCCTGCGCAACGGTCGCCTGAGAAATATTAACGATGTTCAGATAAATGATCACCGATAAGAGAGCAACGATGAGGTTTGCAGAGCGCCCCACGCGAGGATTCACAAATCCCAGTGGAATAGCAGCCAACATGAGCAACGTGCACATGACAGGTAAGGAAATACGCCATAACAATTCCGCTTTTTTGACGGAGTCCATATTTTCCAGTAATTTCTTTAGCGGCATCGACTTCGCGGAATTATCGCCAACTAAAGCGCCATTCTGGCTCGATACCAACACACCATATTTCTCAAATTGCATCATCTGAAAATCAGGCGCTGTCGGTAAGCCATCGTAACGGCGACCTTTGCTCATCACTAAAAATTTGTCACCAAACTTATCGATTTCAATAACGCCTTCTTTCGCCACCACAATACTGGAGCGCCCATCGTGAATGGTGTTAATGAAAATGTTTTGTACTTTACTTAGATCGCCGGTCACTTCTTCAACAAAAAAGATGCGATTTGATGAAGCCGATTCCTGAAACTTACCTGGAGATACTTTAGCGATATCCGAACGTTTGTCATAACGTTCTCTGAATTCGGAACTTTGCTGGCTGGCCCAAGGCGTCACCACAAAGCTTAATAAAGCGGTTAATACGATCAATGGCGCCCCAAATCGCAATACTGGCGCGATCCATTCCGTCAAACTCAGACCAGAAGCAAACCAGACCACCATTTCCGAATCCTGATAAGATCGTGTAACTACCAACAAAACAGCAATAAAACCAGTTAAAATCAACAGAACTGGCATATACATCATAGACGTAAAGCCAATCAGGGCGACCACATCGCTGGACGCCACTTTACCTCCAGCAGCCTGGCCGAGGATTTTAATCAACATCACTGTAATTGTGATGGTAAACAAGGTTGTGAAGACTGCGCCTGCTGCGCTGAGCAATTCACGTCGAAGCGCGCGTTGAAAAATCATGAGAAGGATTATAATGTCTGTTTTACGAGACTTACCAAGAGGAGTAATACGTGGACTTTAGCATAAAAACAATCGACGCAAAAAGTGCCTTAACTGCCCACAAGGCCATCAAGACAGGCTGTATCGTAGTTGGCGTATTCGAAAATAAAAAACTTTCCGCAGCCGCGGCGGGTTTAGATAAGCATGGCGCCATTGCCGCAGCACTGAAATCAGGTGACATTTCTGGCAAAATTGGTTCTTCCTTATTACTGCGCAACGTCGCTGAGGTCGCTGCTGAACGGGTATTATTGGTCGGTTTAGGCGAAGAAGGCAGCACAATATCAGAAAAAGCCCTCCAGCAAGCAGCAAACGCCGCCGCCCGTAGCTTACTCAACCTCGGCTCCAATGATGTTGTTTTAGCATTACCAAATATCAAAGATCGCGATATTTCCTGGTCAGTACGCGCCACTGTACTGGCATTCCGCGAAAGCATTTTCCGTGCTGATAGCTTAAAAAGCAAAAAAGATACAAGCAATGTCGGTGTTAAAAAAGTTGCTATCGCTGTTGCCACTACTGAAGCCACTTTGGCCAAATCTGCCCTGACACAAAGCGTTGCCTTAGCCAACGGCATGGATTTAACCAAAGAATTGGGCAATTTACCACCAAACGTTTGCACGCCGACGTATTTAGCCAACACTGCTAAAAAAATCGCCACTGATTACAAGATGGGCGTCGAAATTTTGGATCGCAAGCAATTGCAAGCACTCAAAATGGGCAGCTTCTTGTCAGTCACCAACGGCTCTGTTGAACCACCAAAATTTATCGTTCTCAAACATATGGGCGGTAAAGTCAAAGAGGCACCAGTGGTATTAGTAGGCAAAGGTATTACATTTGATTCTGGTGGTATTTCGCTCAAACCAGGCGCGGGCATGGATGAAATGAAATACGACATGGGCGGCGCAGCATCAGTGATCGGCACAATGCGTGCGATCGGCGAAATGAAGCTCAAACTCAATGTGATTGCCGTCGTTCCGACATGCGAAAACATGCCGTCCGGTTCTGCAACACGTCCAGGCGATATCGTCACCTCAATGTCTGGTCTGACAATTGAAGTATTGAATACCGATGCCGAAGGCCGCTTGATTCTGTGTGACGCTCTGACCTACGCAGAGCGTTTCAACCCAGCCGTAGTCGTTGACGTTGCCACATTGACGGGTGCCTGCGTAACATCATTGGGCCATCACAATAGCGGCTTATTCACACGCCACGATGACAAACATGACGCCTTGGCCGCAGAATTACTCGCAGCAGGTAAGCAATCTGGCGATACCGCATGGCGCATGCCGATTGAAGAAGCGTACAACGAACAGTTGAAGTCAAACTTTGCTGACATGGCCAACATTGGCGGCCCGGCGGGCGGCAGCATCACAGCAGCTTGCTTCCTGGAGCGCTTCACCAAGAAATACACCTGGGCACATCTGGACATCGCTGGTACCGCATGGAAATCCGGTGCATCCAAAGGCTCTACTGGCCGCCCAGTACCTTTGTTGACGACTTTCTTGATGAATCGTGCTGGTTAAGTAACTCAAACCTACGCATCATCATTCAAAAGCCGCGCCACAGTCATTGGCGCGGCTTTTTTATTCCGCCTGGAATGCCTCATGCATTAAACATGTTCAGAACATTTTTCGGGCAGACCTAAACCTGATACCCATCACGAACCACCGCCAGACACATCAACGCTCAACGCTCTTTCACGACGCCCCGGTAAATCAAAAAAGTCGCCAACAACCCCACGCCACCAGACATCGCCATCCAGTATCCAGGTGAAGCCTTGTCACCTGTAGTTTCGATCAGCCAGGTAGATACCAATGGAGTCAAACCACCAAACAACGCGGTCGCCAGACTGTAAGCGAGCGAAAAGCCGGTGGTGCGAATACGCACAGGAATAATTTCAGTCAGAGCAACAATCGTTGCGCCGTTGTAGCTGGCATATAAAAAAGATAACCACAACTCAACAGCCAGCATATGTTCAAAACTAGGATTAGCGATCAGCCACGATAACAGGGGGTAAGCCTTAAATGAATTCCTCATCACGCGTATAACGTGAAGCAAATTCGCGCGCGTCGTATAATGCAAGGGTAATTTGGTAGACGAAAAACACAGCATTAAATTATGTCTGGCCCGTTTGGTGGCACAATTAAATCAGCCGATGAATTTCAAAAAACGACGCAATAAATTTAGATCCTACGAAAAATATGAAAATTACCACCTGCAAGTTCAAAAGTTGTCTCAACTTGCTTCAAGTAGGATCATTTTTTTAGCAATCCTCTATACACCTCTAGGTAAGTTGTAGTTTAATGTCTCAATTTGTCTCACTGCATCTCTACATAAATTTGTAGCTAGATTTGTAGCTAGAGGCAATTTCGACTATTAGCTACAAATTTAGAGAGCAATCATGGCCAAGCGTGGAATCAATCTCCTCGATGATTTACAAATAAAAAGGTGGGTTGCGGCTGGATCACCTATTGCAAAAACTGACGGTGGCGGACTAACTTTTACTCTATCGAAAGCCGGTACCGCAACTTTCGTTTTGCGTTATTTGCGCGCAGGGAGACCAAAAGAACTTACTCTTGGCAACTATCCAGACTTGACGCTTGCAGCAGCAAGAAAGCTAGCAAGGGAACATCGAGTAGCCATTGATCAAGGTGGGGATCCAGCAGCAAATAAGCAGCTGAGCAAGATGCGAACTTCTCAAACATGGACTATCAACAGACTCGCAGATGACTACCTTGAAAAGCAACTGACGCCAGAAAACTACTCGCACAGCACACTCTACTATCGAAAGTGGGATATTGAAAACATTGTTAGACCAAAATTAGGAAGCTTGGAAGTTCAACTAATCACTCCATCCGACATCGTCTATGTGATTGAAAATACAGGTCGAACCTGGACAATCAATCGTCGCATACTCATAACGATGGGAAAAATGTTTGATCATGCCATTGCAAAAAAATTAATCGCAGCAAATCCATGCACCGGCGTCAAACTCACAGCCCTTCTTGGAACACGTCCAAAAGTCAAAAAGCGCGTCATGCTTACAGCAGAGGAAATCCGATCCCTTCTTGCTAATATAGAATTTATCGGAACCTGCAATGCCCTTGCATTCCGAATTCTTCTTGCAACGTGCGTACGCTCAATTGAACTCACAAAAGCCAAATGGGAGGACATTGATTTTGTCGCAAAAACGTGGATTGTGCATGATGATGCAGTCAAGACTAGACAAGGTTTTCTGGTACCACTGACACCAACAGTTGAAAAGTGGTTCTTAGAACTGAAAGAATATGCCGGTTCGTCAGCATACGTACTTCCGGCGCGAGACGACCGAAGAACAAGAAATGGCGACACTCACGTCGGCCCTACTACGCTTTGGGCGGCAATAACACGAGCATTTGAACGCGGAGAAATAGAAACACGGAAATTTACTCCACACGACACCCGAAGTACTGCCAAGGGACATATGAGAAATCTAGGCATAAGTAAGGAAATATCCGAACTTGCGCTCAATCATAAACTTCAAGGAATGGATGCTATTTATGATGTTAGGACCGATATCCCAGAGCGTAGGGCTGCCCTCGAGCTCTGGGCTAAATTTATTGATGAGATTGAGAATACAGTAAAAAATAAGCGTCAACAGGAGTTGTTAGGTCAGCCCTATTGACGCTTTTTTTTCAAATGAGAAATCAACTCTGCATAGCCATTCCTGTCACCTCCCAAATAAAAACCTCCAAAAGGCCGATTCCGTCGCGCAAAAACATTGCAAAAAATGCCATTTAAATACTAAAATAGCACATCTTTTCAAAAGGAATTTTATGTCTTTGTTAAAACTTATCGCTGCGATTGCAGCTTTTTCTTTATCGGCTTGTGGAGGCGGCGGTATGCAAACAGTTGCGCCACAAGAACAGAAGCAAATTACCGTCGCCTTTATGGGGGACTCTACGGTAGCGGGAGTTCAGGGGATTCTCAATGCAAAAACAGAACCTTTTAATCAATTATTACCAGAAAAGTCCTACGCGGCATTAATTCAGGCACAGTCAAACGGACGGATTAAATCAGTCAATCTTGCTGTTGGATCTGGTCCAAGTAATACCAGTCACATGCGCGAAATTGAATACCCATTAGCCTTAGCAGCCAATCCCGATATTATTGTGATGTCTACCGGGCTCAATGATGTGGTAAATAACTATTCGGACTCGGATTATGTTGGCAACTATCAAGTGATCTTGCAGGACTTGCAAAGCCGTAAAATAAAGATTGTTTTGCTTACCCCTTTGGTTGGCATACCGTATCTGACTTACGCTCAAGACGCAAAAGCGGCACATTTCGCAAATTTAATGAAGCAGTTAGCCGTGCAATATAACGCAACGCTAATAGACACACGGGCATTGGAGACGGTAGTGAATGGCGTAAATACCTCAGCGTGTAATGCCTATGATTTACACCCATGCGATTATCAACCATTTGCTAACGCTATTCTGCCAGTGCTTTTAAAGCTGTGAAATAACTACAGGCTTTAAACCAAAAAGGCGACACGGCCCCATATTTGTATTTCTTGAGCATCAAAAAAAACGTCAAATATGAGTGCGGCAGTTTCAGCAACAACTTCCGCACTCGCTTCACCCTACAATCTACGTGATATGAGCCAATATCAAACACAAATACGGCAGAATGCCACCGGCTATCGTTACCAGCGCTTTACCCACACACATCGATAACGTCTCACCTTCTTTGAAATAGTCGACAATCTTTTTCCCCGCCGAAACGACGGTCAGCACCGCGAACGCAATGGCCACGGAATGAAGCACGTGCAAGCGGGATAAAATCAACAGCACTATCAAGAACAACGCCTGGCCGTAGATGAAATGGTTCGCATAGTCTTGCGGAATTTGAGGAACTTTGTCCAACGGATTAGTCCAAGTCATTTTTTTCACCTTCTATCAAATTGTTATCAGTAATAAACTTTTGCTGCGCCCGGCATTGAGAAGCTAATTCGTCGGCGTTGCGCAAGAGAGCGAATAAATCTTGCAGCCCTGAGTCTGAAAGTATCCAGGCACCGGAATTGGCTTGATCAGGCTCGCTGGCATTTTTGGAACTGGAGCTTTCGGCAGATCGACTACCTTTACTTCTGGAGTCGCTGCGCATGCTGTCAACAACAGCAACATGGACAGCATCGTTGTGAGTTTTATCATTTGCTTCCCCTTGTTTAATGAGTTTGATTGTTTCCGATTGGGCTGCTGCGACCTGCGAATTTTCGGCTTCGCGTTTGGCAATGGCTGCTTTTGCCGCTTTGTCCTGGCGGTCTTTGTCCGCATCCCATTCGGCCTGCACTTCTTTGCGACCCAAGTCTTTGATGTGCTCATAAGTGACGTAACCACCAGCACAAACGATGATTGCAACGACGAGCCACGCAATTATTTTTTCAGACATATTTCCCTCTCTTCACTTCGTCGCTTTGTGATACCCGGCACTACCCTGCCCCCTGCTTTATTCCAGAGCATGAGTGCGTTGCAAGAGCCGACAATATCGCCAGCATTGGCAAGCTTCGCCATCGATGAGCCACAGAAAGCGCCGACACCAATGTTGTAAGCCGCATCGACAAAAGCGATTTTTTGCCCATCAGTCAGAGGTGCGGGCACACATTCCATAACACCCTCGGCATGTGACGCAAGATCCTTATCTAACTGCGCGGCACACTCGGCAGGCGTGTACGTCTTACCCCAGATGGCGTTTTCTGTCGCGCCGGTGCAATATGTGAGAACACCGCCCAAGTCCTTGTATGTCTTATAGACCGTCCCCTCTTTCGAAGGAGTGAAGATCATGAGGACGGCAGCGGCAACTGAGCCAACGATGGCGGCTAAACTTTTTTTTGATACGATCATTTGTCCACCTTCCCATCGATTTTCGTTTGCAGTCGGTTGATTGACTCACGCGTATCGCGAGCGCTTTCGCGTATAGCGTCGACCAGGTCTTTTATTGTTTCATCGAGACGGTCAAGGCTTTTGCTGAGCTCATCCTGCGTCACATGGTTTTGTGAAACATAAAGCTTGAAGTCAGTGATCTCTTTCTGAGTTGCCTCAAGCTTTACCTGGTGTTCTTTCAACGCTTCATCAACCTGATGAATATTTCTTCGCAGTGAGAAGCCGACTGCACCGCAAAAAGCAGAGAGAATGCCTCCGCCAACGACCTCAATTAATAGGCTGTAATCCATCAAGCAGCCTCCTTCACGTGCAGCGCCTTCAATTCATCGGGTGAGTAAATAAAGCCACGGATCAGGAAACCTTGAACATTCCAAATCGGGTCTGACTCTTCATGTCGGCCGTGATTTTGACCGCGGTGATGCAGCTCACAAAGCGGGAGCTGGTTATATTCAGAATCAACAAACGTCGTTGGATTTGCTGGATCAAATGCTTCCCAATCAAAGTCTTGCGTCAGTTTGATCAAATCCCAGATTGGATGCTTTTTCGGGATCGGCACAACACGCTGCAACTTATGCGACCACATCACGTCAGTTTGATTAGTCGCTACATCGCGCACCCATTTCCAGTCGATCACGAGCTGGTACGCCCACTCGAAGAAGCGATGATGAAACTCAAGCGTTTCTTCGTCACCGCAGATCGAGCAAGCGTTATAGCCATTGGCTTTCATTTTCCTCTTCGTATGCACAAATAGACTCGATTCCGTGCGCTTTTCGTGATCTGGATAGAACGTATCTTCAGACAGTGTGGCTTTTTTTTCGTGTTCGTTTAACGTCATCGTCTTTCCTTTAGACATAAAAAAACCCGCCGTAGCGGGTTAGGATTGGCTTGCATGAATTAGCTGACAACGTAGGACAAGCCATCAAGTGAAATGTAGGGATTTCCTGTAGCGGAATAACTTGGTCCTATGGATGTTCCATAAAGTACCACTGACCCTGACGGCAATATCGATAGAATCGCGGCACCCTGCGCATAGGTTCCCGTGCCATTCCAGTAGGGCGCTATGAGCACTTTTTGCTGGAGAGGCGCTGAGCTTAACGCTACTGAAGCAATCTGTGTCCCAGAGGTGACATTACTAGTTAAAAGCTGCCCGGATAGATTAACAACACCCCCCTTTGTCATGGTCGATTGAAGCAACGTACCTGCTACTGCCGTTACCGGTGCGACGGGTACGATCGGATCAACTCTTGGTGTTGTAACAAGTGTTCCAAATAGTTTTTCGTACCACGCCGATGCAATAATTGAATGACCGAAGTCATTCGGGTGTAAGCCGTCGGACGTCGCTCCGACCGTCAGCAAATCGAGCTCACTTAAATCCATCACATCTAAATCAAACTGCCGCGCCAATTGGTAGATCGCTTCGCGATAGTTTTCAAACGGCTCAAGCACTGGTGTACGGAAATCTGAACGTGCATTCAGTGGAACCTGAAGAATAATTGTGCAACTTGTACCTGTTGCAGCGCGTAATTGAGTAATGATGCTTGATAGATTTGCTTTGTACTGCGCAGACGTATTTGCAGTCGATACGTTGAAAATATCATTCGTGCCAATAGCCAAGATGAATATTTCAAAGTTGAACTGTGGGTACGGATTTTGCGCAACAAGCGATGCAATTACTGGCGCAGGCGTGAAATTATTCGTGTTGTAGCCGCTAAACCCTTGCACTGAAATGAAATAGGGATTAGTTCCCGCACTTCCTGCTGCACCAGACAACGCATGAAATGCACTGATGCCTGTTACTTCGACTGGAGCAACAGAACACGTAATCGTATAAGTGACGCCCTTTCCGCCGCGCGCGAGCTGCGTCAAAATTCCAAGCACATCCGTTCCGGGCGCCCCTGTACATACCTGACTACCTAACGTCGTCCCGCCAGATGTCAGGGTCAGAGTTCCTACACCTGTCGCAGCCCGGGTAAAATAGAACACTACCGTATCTATATAGTCAGCAGTAAAAGTAATCGTACCACCCGGCGCAAGAATAACTGAATTACGCCCTGGTCCATTTGTGCCACGAGTATATGAACCGCCCAGCGTCACAGTATTAAACATACCCCCAGACTGATAGCTTCCTTGCCCAAATGGAAGCGAGTTATTGAGCAACTTTTGAAGTACCGCCGGATAACTATTTGCCTGTACCGATGCACCCGTTCCCGAGGTGATCGAATCACCGATGATCGTGACGGCGCGAGGAAAATTCGAAAACTGCAGTGCGTTACCGAAAGCTAATCCGGAAATTTTCTTCAACATACCGTTTCGAGTTGTGCCGTTATGCGTAACGCCATTTGTAGCGACTACGCTACCGGGACCCACATAATTCTTTGTAAGCAAAGGTTGGCCACTAATAAATGTGCCCGCCGGAACGTACCACGAATCAATATTACTCGCTTCAGTGATCGCGAATGCAATCGTGCCGGATGCAGCATCACCTGGTATCGCACCAAGCTGCACGACGGATGGCTGCTTATCAATAATCGCATACCAGCGATTTCCTGCTGCATCAACAATGATCGACCAGCCATTATCAATACTAGTTGTATCTGTCGGTTGAATGTAATAGTCAAACTGACGCGCCACAGGTTGAATCTTCGTTGAAGTAGATCCGTAGTAGGACGTTACGCCACAGCTATAAACTTGGCTCGATGGTGCGGTATTGAGGCGCAGCGCTGCAATCGAATCAAATTGCAATCGATTTGCGAGAGATGTACTAAGCGCCGCTAGCTGCCCCATATTGACCGCGTGCGAAGTATGGGTGCCTGGTGCCACCTGAAGCGAGCCGCCAGTCGAGCTCAATAAGATCCAAACGCCATTGCCGGAATTAACTGCAGGATTAATAAAATAAAGTAAGTCGCAAATACCATTGACGACAATTTCGCCACCTTGTAGTGGCTGCATACCTAGTCCATAAATTGGCTTCGCTGCTAGACCGTCAGGAGCATACGTAGACGCACCAGTATTCGCATGCAAGCATTGAACCTCCTGCACCGTTCCATGTTTTAACGTCCCGAGTGTTAATGGCGTTACATTTACTCCGGAATACGCATTCGCTACACCAGTATCCGTAATTATGCTGGATTGAGAAATTAGCGTTTGAATCGCCGTAACAACCTGGTTATACGAAGTTTTGTTGTGCGTCATTCCCGCTGCAGTAAGGATGGAACATAGCTCTTCCTGCACCATGTTCAACCACGATGCACGCACCCGAGTTGCTTGCGTCACTCCCGGAACACCCTCTGTAAAAAATCCCTCCGGTCCGGCCATTTCTGGAACGGGAAGCGCCTGCGCTGCGGTTATATCATCAACACGAAACATAGAGAAAATCCTTTAATCTCAATAGTAAGTAAAAAAAACAGTCGTATGTGCTGGGGCAATTTCTCTCAACTCACACTCCAAAACTTTGTTGTCAAACATCCCCAATGGATCGCCGGCACATGAGGATCCGGCTAGAAATGAAAACAAAGAAAACACGTGGGCAGAGACTTGCCATGCATGCGCGAATGCATCGCCACACACAGGCAGTCCCGCTGCTAAACCACCCGCTCTGGCGGGTGCAAACTGCGTAATGGTCACGTTGTAACCAAGATTTGTTGCAAACGCCTTCATGTAAGCCACTGACTGACCACCGACACCAGTAAACCTTGCGAGCACTTGCGCTTGCCTCGCTTGGATCGTCGGTGCCACACCTGCACACGGATCCGGCAGACCTAACGTCATCTCCCATTCAGGCAATAATTCAAGGGTTGTACTTGGAAGCACATCAGCCAATAACTGGTTCGAACGCAAGTTTTGACGGGCATAGACAGGCGTTAATCCTGATAAAACCTGCGTCTGTATCGATGCAGGATCACGAGGCCATACACGTCCGCGAGGCAATAGTGATTGCAAAGCGCTGAGGTAATCAGCGGCGGAAAATGTGGAGTTCATAGTGTTAAGTAAAAGTGATTGTGCCAAGCGTAGATAGCGTCCCTACTGCGTTGACGATATCAGCGGCTGGCGACACCAGCAGAAAATCGGACACGCCCGCATTGTTTGCGATCGCAGACCATATTTGAGCAAGGGGAATCGTGCTTCCGGTTGGATCCCCAAGAGAAAACAAGACTGACGAGATTGCCGCTTGAACCGCCGATCGCGCCGATTCTGGTACGCCCTTAATTGTCAGGTTCACCGGTGCCGGAGCTGGAGCCACTAAATAGACCAATGCTGTAACAGGCTGCAATGGCAAGATGTAATTAGCGATACTCAACAAATCTCCGGTCGCAGTCGCCCCACGATTCTCATTTGTTGCGACACCATTTTTACCCTGCGGAAAGCCATTATTTGCGGCATTACTCACATCGAACATCACGTAAATAACAACCGTACCCGGACCGTATGAGTTTGGAAGACACCAGGCACGTGTCACTCCAGGAACTGAGCTCGCCCATTGAATATAATCATTGAGCGCCCCCCCCTTTGGCGGGTTTTGATACGCAAATAACATTCGGCTTTTTAACGAGTCATTACTTTCGATGTCTGCGCCACCTGTAAATGCCAGACTAACGACCCCCGTTGCCTGAATACCTGATACTGCTTGACTGAGTGTCATCGATACACCTACAGCCGTATTACCAAATGCCCCTTGCACACCACTAGGATCTGGCGCCATCTGCGCATTAACAACGATCGTTCCATTGTTTGCCCTGGCATCTGAAAGCGTCACACAAGTTTGTCCATCACCTCGAACAACAACGGATCCCGCAGGAAGAAGAGCATTTTCTCCTGCTGTAAATGTGATCACTCCACTCGCTTGCGTCGCCGGCTGACGATAGACACTTTTTAATGCAGCCCATCCTTCGAGATACTCGTCCGTACATGTAAAGGGAACCGCTTGCTTTGCAATCCAATCAAGATATCCATAATGTAAATGCGCCAAACCAGCCTGCGCCGTTGCCGTGATATTCAAGTTAGAAAATCGAAGCAGCGGATCAACCCCCGATACTGACTGTGCTATATCGCTCGCTACACTAGCCTGAAGCGCCGACAATGTCGGACGATTAAATGGCATATTAATTACCTCCGTTCCATGTCCAAAAAAACTGCATTGCCGACTGCGAACCATTGCTATACGCGACGACATTTGCTCCTAACATGCTCGCCTTTGTCCACTCAACTGTGATATCGAAACGCCCAACGACCCCATCATCAATTAGCCATTGAAGCGCTTCAGAGATATAGTCTTTCGCTTGGTTGAGGGTCTCTGTCGCTTGTTTTGATCTACTGAGCAACCATAGGCGCGAGCCGATAATGACGTCCTGCCCAGCATCACCCCACCAGCCGCGAGGATCGTTCGACCCGTCCGGGATGATGTCATCAGGATTAGCTGCCCTATCAGTAAAAAGGCTGATATAAATCGCAGTTTGCAAATCATTACCTGTCCGCAATTGCGAACCCTTGATCGCCCAGTCGCCATATCCCAACGCTGGATTCCAGATAATTGTTGTATCGCTCATTCTGATTGGTTTGGTTGATTTGACGTAAGCGTGCTCTGACCTGATTGCACCTGCTGAATGACGTGAGTATGAGAATTAAATACCTGCCGCATTCCTGCCATGCTTTTGTTACTGTGATCAGATACATCACCCTTTGCAACGACGTTTCCAGTGACATTTGCATTGCCGCCAACGGTCAAGTTTCCATCGACATTTGCATCGCCGGTCATATGCACGAGTGGCGTATCCAAAGTCACTTCAGGCGTATTTGTGAGCATCATCGGTAAGCCTGCACCATTGACGACGATGCCGGTCTGTGACAAATAAACTGACTGACCTAAATTATCAGAGATCGACACTTCGCCAGGCTTTAAGCTCCGCATTCGAAAAGTTTGATTACCAGTTGCGATGATGACGCCATCGAGACGATTACCACCGACAAACACCAGCACCGCATCAGATTCAGCAGGAGGCATTGAATTAAAACCGTATTCTGATAATCGCGGAATATCATCAAATGTTTCAAACTGTCCCATTTTTACTTGTTGCTTTTGAACGCTCTGATCGTCAGTGCCGATTTTTATTCGACCGCGTCCCACCATCAACATTATTCGACGATAGATCCGCTCGATCGCCGCTGCTGATCCACTCATACGCCTCCCACATTTGCTAATTCGGCTGGCCCCTGCTGAAGTAGCACCGGCTCCGGCGTAAACGCCTCGGGAGCCATAATCACGAGATCACAAGCGGTACCGCGCTCATCTTTTCTATAAGTCACTTCGCTTATCAACCACGTGCGCAGAGGTGCCTTTAACGTTGGCAGCTCCAAATCGACCAACGTATTCGGGGTGTACAACACATTTGCAGAGTCACGCCATCCATCTGTTGTAATTCGCAACTGTGCAGACCTCCCGAAGCGCCGACTGCACTCCCACTGGGCACGTTGCTTGGCGATCTCCGATCCCGGATCGCCGCCCTCTGCGACAATAATGCGCCGCCGATGACGCTTGATATTTGGATTAGTAACTGTCTCGACTAAATTGCCACTTTCCCCAAGGTCGTGCAAAACGTCCATGGACATACGCACGACTAAATATTCTGAAAACTGCTGATCACAGGTGTAAGCGATGGAAGCTGACTCCACGTTAACACCCTCTTTAAAACCACTCGCAGCCTTCTCAGTACCGACCCGATTGAGTATTAAATTACCATCCGATCCTTCGTAAGCCAGAAGAGCTGCATAGCGACACACGCGCTCAATAATCTCAAATGCCGTTTCGCCATTATTTAAAATCAAGCGGGGGATCGGCGGTCCTGGATCGCTCAGACAGCTCGCGCTCAGCTGATACGGCTCGCATAATTTCTGGGCAACACCTAATGCAGACGAGGCGCTGATTTGCCCCCCCGGCCATTCCGCAGCACAGTCGACCAGGTCTGAACAGCGCCCTCGACCTGCGACCTGAATCGAATGCTGCGATGCGCTGATCGACGGATTGAAACGATCAACATAACCACTGATAACCTGGTCGCTACCTAAAAAAACATCACAGCTATCTCCGGGATTTACACTGGCCATGACTTCCGATAACTCACCCGAAAAATACTCTGACATCGTTAATTCAAAATCATTCGGGCACCGCTCGATGCCAAGCGTCACGCGAACACTATTCCACCCGGACAGGCGCAAACCGCCTACAATTAGTGTAAGATCGTCAACCATTTCAACTTTCGGGAAAATTACATGATCAAAAGCATCGTTTTGACTTTATTGTTTCAAGATGGCTATATGGGAGGTCATGTGACAGCCGCTTACTTTACTACCCGAGAACAGTGCCAAAAAGCAGGCGAAAAAATAGCCATGCAGTACATTAGCTATGGACACCCCGCGACATTTCTTTGCGCAAAAGCACCAGAAACGCAGAAGGGAAAACCAAATCCTTATGCTTCGCCCAAAGTGGATTACAAAATGCCGGACAGCATCACGCCTTAACTTGATAAAGCGCTGAAACTCACCGGCATAAAGGCGGGATGAATCGGATCCGCTTTTATCACCAGCTGATCTGCTCTTGCTGAATCACGATAGAGCCGCTGAGCCAAAGCAAGAGCCGGAAGTGACTGAGGCGTTTTAACCTTCACCAATGTGGCCAGATTTGCGCCACGCTCCGTCAAATCCTGAACCACTGCTGCACGCAACGTTCGAAACGTCTCGTAAGTTGCATCCTGCCCCTGATTACCTGCAATCCATATTTCAGCATCCAATAAGTTCGTAATCAAAGTCTTAACAGACACTGCATCATCGTAGGAAGTCGGTTGATATACCGTCGCCGCCTGCGCCAGAGCTATCAGCGCAGATCGCCGCAACAAATCAGACGAAGCACCTGCTACATACCCTGCAGCTTGCAACGTATTTATCGAAGTTACAGTCGATGCTGGGTACGTCGGCATCGGCAATCCCGCAGGCAACGCAGGAACTGCCTGAACAAGATTGATCAGTACTCGCAACGCATCTCTTGTCGAGGGCGTCGAAGCTGAAACTGCCTGCGCGAATGCTGAAACCGAAATCGTATAGTTCGTGACCGCCGCTGCTACAAGGCTTGCATTTTGGCGCGGACCGCACACCGTTGACATACCCGATACGCCGTTAAACATTCTCTGCGTTGCAGCTGCTACGTTTTGTCGATTGACAGCCCCTAATGCGATGAGTGCGGGAATATTTGTCGCTCCACGAGGAGAGCTAATCGTATTCTCGCCAAAAAATCGCCCGAACTCACCAGGTAAGGATTGAACGTAGTGATAAAGATTAGTCGCATCGTTCACGATTGCCTGCGCCGCTCTCGCCCAACCCTGCACAGTATTCACAGCCTGCTTGATCACTCCAACACCCGTTTTTAGCGCACCGATTACGGAAGACAAAAAGTCTTTCGACGTTGCAGCTTTTGCTGCAGATGCTGCGCTATTGACCGCGTCCCCAGTTGAAATCGTCGAGTTCGGAAAAATTCGCTTACCTTGCTCAATGAAAGAAAAGCTCAGCTCAAAATAGCGACCTTTATCCCAATGCTCAACACAAGAAACCGGCTCCGCTAAACTGACTTTCATGCGACCCAGCGTCGGGTGCATTAACTCACCGCCCTCGATGGCACCAACGTCTTCACATGCGGAAATTAACTTGTCCCGCTGGTTAATACAGTCTTCACCGACAAGAAAACCATTAAATGCCACCCGACGAGCAGAACGTCCCAAATCCTCAACCCACACCGTATCCCTGAATGGGTACTCATGAATAACAGCACGCCGTCCAAATTTTAGGTGTCCCTCAAAAACACCAAATTGGACACCTCTGAAAGATGCAGGTCGCAACTTATCTTTCCAATACGCCGCCTTGCTACCAAGACCACCACCAACATCAGCAATCAACCGATTGGCGAGATTGACGCCATTGGAAATCGTTCCGCTGATTGATTGAACACTTCCTAAGATATTATCTAAACTCATGGCGTAATCCCCGTTGGCATTGTATAAGCGACACGCACTGGCATCGCGGTACCCGTATCCGTTTTAGCCGTCGCAGATACGCCACTGGGTAGACCATGCAAAGTCAATGCGACCTCCATTTTTTGCGGACCAGACGACTGGCTACCGATCGCACCACCTCCTAATTGCGCCGAGACTGCTTTATTGATCATGTCATCACTAAAGCCAGATGAATTACCTTCATGCTTCACGATGCCTGATATCATCGGCGCAACCGTGCGAGCATCATTGAGATTCAATGGCTGATCGGCGCCGAACCCGGTCTTTTTGACCATGTCAGATATATAGGCTGCGGTATTATTTTCGCTAGACGGTGCCCAACGACTAATAATTCCGCGGATCGTATTGAGACCATGCAATTTTTGCTGCGCCTGTAAATTTTGAATCGTTGCCGCTAAGCCTGCATCCGCTGTTGGAAACACCGCATAACCACCGGTATCGCGTGGCGTAGCTCCCCAGGAACGCAAATTACCCGGATTATTATTGCGTACACCTAACGGTACATTTCCACTTTGTGCAGACGTCTGTACACCGCTACTACTTCCCGATACCCATGAATCCATGCCAATCATTCGCAACGCAGAATTTGGCAATAGTGAAAGAATCGACTTCATTCCTCGCACCATGCCAGAAATAACATTTTTACCAGCATCGAAGAGATCAAAATCAAATAACCATTTACTGAGCCCGTTCATAGCATCCGCAACGATCTTTGTCGGATTAAATTCTTCCAGTACCGCCAGAATTCCACCTGACCAACTTTTATCAAACGCCGCTTTGACAGCGCCGAATTTTTTACTAAAGTATTCCCCGATCGCATCCCAGTTTTTATAAATTGCGTAGACGCCGAAGCCAATGGCAGCGATACCTGCAATGATCCATCCAATTGGCGTCGCGGCGATCGCTGCTCCCAGACCTAAAAATGCGGCAGAAAGCCCCTCTAAAACCACGCCGACAATCGGTATTCCAACAGCCATTTCGGCCAAACCACCGACGTACAATCCAATCGAAAGCAGCCCCTTTAAGATCGCTGGTACTAACGTCGCATCCAACCCAGCAGCAAGGAGACCAATACCGCGAATCAATGCAGGGATGGCGACAACACCTAAGTTACCTATCGCCAAACCAAGATTGATTAAACTTCCAATCAAGCTGCCATTCATTATAAAAACGAGTCCTATCGCTGCATTTTTCCAGCCACCGAGCGAATCAACCAGATTATCGACGTCTTTCGCGAATGCGCGGAGATCATCACCGATTTTTTTGAAATCTAATTCATTAATCCAGTGTGCCAAGCCTTCAACAAACTGTGCCACTTTTGTCGCAATCAAGTCACGGTTAGCTGCAGTCCACGCAGTAAATTGCTCGATGAGCGGTTGTAATATCGGGACTAATTTTTCACCGATAGAATTTCTGGTTGCCTGAGTCGCGATCGATAAATAATCAAGCGACATAGCGAAGTTCTGCGCAGCTTCGAGCGCCGAACCACTCATTACCCCACCGAGAGAAGCGACTTTACGTTCATATTCTTCAATTGCCTTTGGGCCTTTTCGCAATAGAGGCAAAGTAGCTTCAAGCCCGAAAGTACGTGCGATAACGCCCTGCACCTGGGTATTTTTAATGCCACTGATTGCTAAGGACAAATCACGAAAGCCACGAGCTGCGTCAATCGAGCCATCTTTTGTTTTATGAATACCAATACCCAAACGATTGAGTACGACGAGCGCTTGCTGATTGCGTCCATACAGCGCGTCTTCCATCGTATCACCAAGGCTTTTTAAGCCTCCGGTTAATTCTTGTGCTCCAACACCGACCACTGACGCAGCGCCACATAACGACTGCAAACTATCGACGCTGATATCAATCAAGGCTGAAGAATTACTCACCTCAGAACCAAATCGCGCCCATTCCGTCGCCACGGCAGCAATACCGGCAATAGTTCCACCACCGACAATGATCGACAATGGCCCGAGCATTGAAGTGAGTTTACCTGCCACTGTCGCGGCAGAGCGTCCCACGTTACCGATAGAACGCCCCACCTTGTCAAACCCAGCTTCTTTGGCTAAGGCACGCATCGATTGACGCATTTGTGTAATGGGTTTAGTCAGGCGATCCATTGAAGCGTTGATTTTACGAACTACTGCAGTCGCTCGATCAATCGCGGAGATTGTTATTTGAAAATTATTAGCCATTTTTTTCTCTCTCTGCTTTCAATATACGGATCGCCTGATTATTCCACCAGGTCATTTCGGTATACGTCAAAGACCACGCGTCACGTGGTCCCCATCCGTAAAATCGCGTCAGCTCTGCGACAACGTCTCGCCAGTTTTCTGGCCATCGTCGCTGATACTTCCCAAAAAATTTGCAGCCTCTTTAAAATCACGCTGGCAGAGCTTTTTAATAACAGCAAGTGGGACTTTTGCAACCTGAGAAATCAGAGAAATCGCCATACCTACCTCGGTTTGCGCCAGAGCTGCTTTTTCAACCTGGTGCATCTCAGGTTCTTTCAGGTCTAACTTGTCGTAGGTGACGCCGCCGATCGTTACCGGCTTACGCAGAAATATCGTTTTTTCATCGATAAATTCTTCGACTTCTTTTAAACCTTCTTCAAATTCATCTTTTAAGTTTTCCATCTTTAAGCCTCTTCAACGCTAAAACCTTCCCACTTCACTTCAAATGTACCCTCGGCGGTTTTCACTTCCTGGGCGTCCGCTGTCCACATGTTGCGACCGACGACTGTTTTGCCATTGGCAAGCTCACAGGTGACAGTTACGTTTGTCATTGCATTAAATGCAGCAACCGACAAACCGCCCGCATCGCGAATCGTTCCGGATATCGATCCCGGATGTGGTTTTTCGGAATAGCCGTGAACACGATCTTGTCCAACAATTGTTTCGCGAGTGACTTTTGACGGACTATACGTAAGGTCACCTGCCAGCATGTATGTCTGACCATCAACTGACAGGTAAGCAATACCAGCCAGTCTGTTTGTTGTATCTGCCATTGCAGCTCCAAAAATGAAAAAGCCGCCTTCATTTGAATGAGGCGGCTTTTATTGATTACAAAAACGCTTTTAATTATTGCAGTCGGAACTGAGCCAACAATGCAAAAATGCGCAGCTGATTGATCAATGTGCCAGGCCACAAAACATCGATCCGATTTGGATTTTGCGCATTTTGCTGCACGATGAGATTTTGCTTGAACGCATCACCGTTCTGTACTAATCCTTGCGCCTCCAATGTGCGGTACATGGCGATTAAATCAGCGCGGATCGTGTTTGGCGTCACTACGTTGGCACCGGCACCAAAGCGCGTTCCATTCGCCGCAAGCTTAACGCGAGCATATTTGGTCGTCACGACCGATTTCAGTGCACGTAATACATATGCCAACGTGAACAGCGTTTCCACCTCCAGGTAACTGTTATCTGGACTGCCGAATGAATTTTTCTGATACGTCGTGATCAGATTTTCAATCGATACAGTGCCATCATCCGCCACTGCAAACGTTGAGATACCATCATACAGCAACGTATTACGATCACTTAAACCAAAGCGCGATTGCAGAGGAGGCGCTAAAACGCCAGGGATATTTACCGTCTGCAATGGGGTTGCGGGATCAGCACGCAGACTCACCGCCGATGCACCAGCATAGGCTGCTGCCCAAATCCAGTTTGGTGTTGGGCTATCGTTAAACCCCATGACGGAGGTATGCTGATCATTGCGTCCCACACCGAACGTCGTCAAAGCCCCAATGGTTCCACGCAAGGCTGCAAATGCATGTCCATACACCTGAGTGCTCCAAGACCAACGTCCTGTTTGATCATTCAACAACGCTTGAATCGCGTTCAGACTCGTCGTATCCGTATAAGGGCAGACGATAAAGTCAAATGCCTGGTTTAGCAGATTTGATAAACCAATCGTCAAATTTGGCGCTGTCGCACCGCCAGCCATTGGCACGATGGTATAGGTCAAACCGATTGGAAGTGCTTCTCCACCTTTTGTCCCTAAATAATTGACCCGGAGATCAATATCATTACCGCACGGTCCTTTATTGAGCGCAGTAATCGTCACCACGCTCGCTGCTGCCGCTGCCGCGACAGGGAGATTCGGCGTTGCATTAATTAAAGCTGCTAACGCTGTCGCAAGTTGTGCCGTCGTTTGGGTAGTCAATACAGGCTGAGCAATACGAACGCCAGCGATATAAAGATAAAACGTTCCGTTGACGGTCGGTGCAGCAGTAAAAGTGACGGTACCAGAAGCTGCAAGCGCACTTGGATCATCTGCCAGCGGCAAATACCAAACCTCACCAAAATTATCTGCGAGGCGATAAGCCGCCGTTTCTAAGTGCAGCATAGAACCTGGTCCACCAACGATCGCAGCATCTGCGATCCCTTGCGAAATTACCGGAACATTCGGAACACCCGTACCAGCTGCGGTCATTTGACCAATGATCAATGCACGTTGATTGATCTGGCCAGTATTCGCTTGCGAATTATCGGTCTCTGCATAGAACAGTGGAACACGAATATTAGCAGGCACCTGCTTAAATGGAATAGGCATTATTCAGCCCCACCTTTCTTTGCTTTGGCGGTTTTTGCAGCATCACCAGTGACCACATCACCATCACGCACGCGACGATGCCAATAATCAGACTCTGGAACTTCGCGGCCTTCGTCCGGTAACAGGTCTAATAGATCCGGGTCACGGATTACGAGTCCTGGGCTAGGTTTAACAAACATAAATTCTCCTTAATGAAAAAACTCAGGAAAGCGTTACCTGAGGTTCAAAGTCGATTGGGGAATACAGCACAGCAGGGTTAATATACGGGTCGAAAACTTCGCAGATTTCACACCGTAGCGTCCACTTAGTACCGCCAAAATGATTCCGACCATCCGCAGTAACTTCTGTTTCTGTATCGATACTCAATTGCTGTACTAACTGGATGAATGCACCATTGGTCAAGACCGCCTGCTCAATAGCTGCATCAAGCGCTTCGATTTCCATTTGCGCATCCACAGCGGTATTCGCCAATACACGCGACTCCATTTCAAGCGTGATCGTCGACGTATAGTTCGGAGCGCCTCGTGAAATTGGCTCTTTGCTGCTACGCGGCGATCTGAGCAAGATACCTGGTATCGTCTCGGTCTGAGAAACCCAATCACCGGGGCTATCAATTTTTGCACCGAGATTAGCCGATTGAAGTGCATTCAACACTGCCTGACGCAACTGCTGCCGTGCAAGAATCGGGGCCGGTGTCATGATGCGCTCACAAAGTTGAGTTCCAGCTTAACGCTACCATGACCGTCAGTATCTACATCTTTGACAACAAACGTTTCACCCGTACGCACAATCTTGACCTGATCACGCTGGAGTGGAGGAGCTTGAAACAATAGAAGCCTGCCACTTACGATTGGCTTCGATGTATTGACGCCCATACCATCCGCAAGTGTCATGTCCTTATTTGCTTCGTCGTAGACCATGTTCATCGAGTACGGCGCACCTGTCATCGGAATATAAATAACAGGCTCCCCAAACACGCCTACGACTGGTGCAAGTAACATCTTGTCCCAGTCGATTGCCATGATTACTCCTGTGAATCCGACTCTAAATCATTGTCAGACTTTACGTCATCGTCTGATGCTAATTGCTCCGGTTTTGTATCACCAGTTTTCTTACCTGATTTAGGTTGAGACGATTTTTTACCTGATTTAGCGGACTCGCCATCTTTCAACTCACGAACCGTCGGTCCAAAATCGGGACCGGCCGCTAAAGATGGCTCTGATTTCGCTGGATTGACAATGAAGCCAGCATTGCGCAAATATTCGACCTCGTCTTCCGGGATTTCAACCTCATCTCCTGGTTGATGACGAACACTACCAATTTGCAATGTTTTACGCGGCGCAACAACCGCTTTCACAGTGCGCGTATTCATAATCAGAATACTTGCGGAGCGCAAACAGTTGCTGACAGGGACGCATTAACGCGTGACGGAATAATGATCGGCGACGATTGCATCATGATGACGCGCTGCGCCGGATCTTCTTCTACCCACGTTTTCGGTGCATATGGCAGTGATTGGTAGTTAAATGCAGGATCGAGAATTTGACCAAATGCACGTGTACCCATCAAATCGGCGCCGCTCATAAGCACTGTACCGTCTGGCAACATAGGTTGTTCGACATTATTGTCGTCAACATACCAATCGTTATAGACCCACAGATCGTATTGACCCCATTTACCTTTATACTGCGCACCGCGCTGGGTTTGAGATCCGTAGTTGACGCTATTGCTTTCGCCTGTACGTGGATAGTAAACCGACTTTTGTACGTTGGTATCAGCGATAAACAGCAACCACGAGCTGGTTGTGAATACCAGATCAGTCGCGACGCCGCCAGATTTTTTAAGCATCTGATGCGACCACTGTTCGATATGTGTAGACGGCAGAGTAAAGATACCGTTAGCGCCCACAGCAGCAAATGCAGTGTCCCATCGTTGCGCACCGGACAGTGCAACAGTCAATGTAGGGTCGCGACCAAAATCAACGACAACAGTAGCGAAGCCATCACCAGAAATCGTGACAGTGCCATTCAACAAAGCTTGCGATCCCATCCATTCCAAACGACGATCAATCATATCGATTTGATCGGTCATTTCCATTTCGAGGTTGGCCGCCATACGCTCAGCGCCGGTCAAGTCACCACCAATACGTTCGCCGATTTGACGACGCACGGGACGACGTAAGTCAGGAGCGCGTTTGTCTTTGATGTAGGCCGGTTTAAAGACGTTCGTCTGAATACGGCGCTGTTCAACTAATTTACCTTCCACCATTGGGGAAACAAACGGAGACATACGGCGCTTACCAACGTCCACGTCGATCGATACATATTCTGTATCACTCACGACTTCATTAGGGAAGAAGCGATCGAGCAAGAATTTTTGCGGGCGCTTCAGATTCGGTACCACTGCAATCAGCGCATTGGTGTCATAAATAAAAGTGTTATTTGTAGCTGGCATCGTTTAACTCCAAGTAATCGATGAGGCAATAAAAAAGCCCGCATGACCGCGGGCTGAATAATGAGTTTGATCCGTTTAACTTGGATCTGCAGCTGTAACAGCATTCTTAATGAAAATGCCATACGGCCGTAACAGTGGCCACAAATTCACTGCTGCCGCTGCTGGGCTGGCTCCCCAAGACGGATCTGCGATCAGCGCATTTTGATTAAATTCACCCATCAAATACGCAGCTGCATTTACTGGGCCACCACTCGCGTCAGCATAGTCAACCAAAATCGCTACGGGGAATTGACTACCATCTGTTGCAGTTTGTACCGATTGAATGTAATTAGATGCAGCGCAGGTAACCGTAAAAGTATCACCCGCTACAAACGCGGTACCCCCGGCGGTAATCGTCAAGTTGATACCGGCGGTCACGTAAGGCGTGCCGACCGTGAGATCCGGCAGCGCATCGGCGGTTGGAGCCGTCACTGAAAATACCGTCGGGCTTGTAGCGCGAAGCGTGTAAAAGCCAATTTCGGCAGAAACACCCTTAGTTAAGCCACTGATAGTGCCGTTACCGACATTCGTTGCGCCGGCTACCGATGTAATCGCACCCGTCTGTTGACCAAGTACGGTACCACGTTGTAAAGTACCTGCGCCCAAAATGACGGTTGCTGTGACCAGTTTTAAATTGCCAGCGATCAGTTGATCAGGGATGTATGCTTCTGCGTACGTACCTGGTTGCTGCGGGTTATCGCCTAAATTATTGACCATGAGAGTCATGTTAAGTTACTCCAGTTTGAGTAGAACAATTGATTAGGATTGACCGCGGGCTTTTTTTGCTGCTGCCACAATAAAGTTGGCAGCACCTTGAGCACCACCAGGCCCCGGATCAGCACTGGCGCCAGAACCGACATTCGGGTTCTTCACCGTGCTCATACGACTTGCTAAACCACTTGAACGGGTCGCGCCACCAGCTGCAGCAACATTTAACATCGAAATCGCCTTAGCACTCGACATATTGGTCTCAAATGCCAGGTGCGCTGCCATGTCTGGGCGAACGCCAGCTGCATCGCATTTAAAAATAGCTGCACAGCGAGCACGCTCTGAACTACGAGCAGCCTTCACTGCTTTAGCCGTTTCGTCTTTTTCGCTTTCGTCAGGATCATCTTCATCCTCCTGCTCATCATCTGCAGCGGCTTTCTTACCTTTTTTTGAGTCCTTGGCAGGCTTTTTTTGACCATCCTGGCCATCGTCATCATCGTCTTCTTCATCCAGCTCTTCCATGCGCTTTGCATAGTCTTCGTCGGATTCGTCCGCACGTTGCTTGCGCTCGTCTTCGTCATCTTGCTCTTCAGCTTTCGCAGCACTGATACCGAGCAAGTGTGCAAAGGGTAAGACAGCAGACAAACGTCTTGTCAGGTTTGCTTTGTTTTTCATGTTTCCCTCAATGAATTAATTAATTTCGGCCAGCAAGGCGCGAAACGCTGCATCGGGAGCCATAACACCATCCGCCAAGCCCAGATTGACACCTGCGGCTCCCATATATGTGGCGGCTTGCGTATTTCGGACTGCTTTAGCCGAAATTTTTCTGTTGCGGGCAACTGTTGACACGAACAACTCACCCATTTCATTGATGTCGCGCTGGAAGCGTTCAAGCGCCTCACCAGATAATGGAATTTCAGGATGCCCATCGGCCTTACATTCACCAAATGTAACGAAAGTCACTTTAAAACCCGCCGATGTGAGCGCCTTCGACCAATCCATATGCATCCAGATCACACCAATACTTCCAACGCCACCAGTTCTCGGAAGATAAATCCGATCGGCTGCACTGGCGATCGCGTATGCAGCACTAAAAGCATACTCGTTCAGAATCGACCAGATCGGCTTTTTACCGCGTGACTTATAAATCGCATCTACCAGATCAAAACAGCCACTTACCTCACCGCCTGGACTATCTATATCGAGCATGATTGCCTTGACGTTCGGGTCAGCAATAGCTGTCATGAAGTTTTGGCGAATGCCGTCGTAACCTGACATGCCAGAATAAGGTCTTAGCGAACCGAGCTTTTGAACCAAAGTTCCACTAATCGGAATGATTGCAACACCACCAACGATGTCATAACCAAGACGATTAGTGTTGCCAGGTTCCGCAAAACCGTATTCATCGTCATCCATCATCCGTACGTTGGCACGTGAAATCTGGGACAGACCTAAGCGATCAGACAAAGCTGCTATGACCACTTCAGCTTTGCCAGGATGAATCGCAAGCGGCGTGTTAAACAATCGTTGTGCTAAAAATTCAAATTTCATTAATCTGCCTCCGGTTCATCCATCGCGAGCGTCGCGGGAACACCGACCGCCCATTCAGGCAACGGCAATCCCAACTCTTTAAATCGAGCAACCTCGATGGCACGCTGCGCGACCGTTTCGCGCCAATCAACGCCACCCAGCTCTGCTGCTTCGTCTTCCAACGTCGATAACGCTGCATCCATGCCAAGAATCGAACCTTGACGCTCTTTTACTGGGTCAATAATGCCGCGACCTGGTCCCATCCATTTTGTGCGGGAATACGCAGCACGGAACTCATGGAATGGCGGTGCGTTTGCAGGAAGTGGCAAGTTATCCACTTCCATCGCTTCCTCTGCAAATGCAGCTACGATCGGCTGGCCAAAGCCCGTCGCAAAATCATTACGGCGGCGTGACAGTGTTTTCCATGCTTCGAGCATCGCACCGCGCGCAGAGCTGTAATTAACATCTGACCAGTCGTTACTTACTTGTTGCGTGGACAATCCTGTTCCGGCTGCAAAATTTCGCAGCACTGCACCTTCAAAGTCTTTAAAGTTACTATTAGGACGCGCTGGAGCCACAGCATTGATTTTTTCGCCAGGGAATAGAATCGGCATCCGTGAACCACCAAGTTTAATGCGACGGTCATCATGGAATGACGCGCGTTCTGCTTGATACGCCCCTAATTCGTCACCCTGTCCCATCGCTGCTTCAACCATCGATGGATCAAACGGCGATTCGATATATGCAGCAAAAATTGCATTGATAATCGCTGCATCCAGTTCCGCCCCATCGTATCTGACCAGCATTTTTAAACGCTGTAGAACGGGCGCAAAAATTCCGGTACCGCCGCGATTTTGTCCGGCGCGTTCTGCATCAAAGTCGTGGACGACGATCGGACGACCCCATGGTGTTTCACGTTCGATGCGCTCCCATGTCACGGCTTTCGCTGCATTGAAGTAGTCGCCCTGGTGCGCTTTACGGAAGTGGTAAGCAATCGCAGCACCATAACCGTCGATTTCAACACCACCGCGCAGCGTAGCAGAATCAAACATCAGCTGAGGATTGGAAAGTCTGTCAGGATCCACAAGTTGTATCGTAGTCGCATACCGCGCACGCCCTACATCAACACGCTCAGGTAACCAAAGAATTGTTGCCAACGCATCACCTTCGATCAATTTATGACGAAATCCCAAACGCATCATTTGCGGTACCGTCAAATTACGCTGCGCATCGCAATAGCGACCAACGTCAGTTGACCAGGTGCGATAGCTCGCTTCCAAAGCACGTCCAAACTCATCCGCCCAAACATGGTCGAAACCTTTATTCCCTGTATGTGCTTGCAGTGCCTGCCAATCAGGTTTAAAGATAGGACGAAAATTCGCGCCAATCGCATTGTCCAGGATCCGCGTCACCGCTCCGGAAGCCCAGCCATCGTTACGGACAAGGTCACGAACACGCGAAACGATCGTGTCCCGGTACGTATTTAACTCCCCGTCTGGAGAGGATAAATACGGATTCCAGGACGCCATATGGTCGGTCTGACGATCCGCGGCATCGTACGGTACGTTGCCGACGCCATTGAGCATCGAGTGTCGACGGGGCGGCAATGGCCGGCCATCTGCCCCCAAAATAGAAACGGTATTATTCATCAGAATCTAAACCTCAAAGGCCTGCGCGGTTGATTAACGATGCCAAGCTGCGCCTGCAATTGCTTGATCAGCACCACCAGGTCAGCGATATTTGCGCGTGTGTATGTAACCGCGCGTGCACCATCACCTTGTGTGTACGAAAAGGACTCACCCTTCGCACCGGTAGATAAATCGAGATAGGCCTGTTGTGCATTGGTCAGTGCTGTTTGAAGTGCAGACGTCTGCATTCCGGCAAAAATGCTGGTCGATCGGTTATACATAATTTTTCCTATGCAAGTCGCCTGCCCAAGTTTTTACGAGCGGGTTTTTCCACTTCGATTACTTTGACAAACTCAGCTTTTATTTCGAGCGGTTGCTCTTCGATCACTTCGGGAGGCGGCGCAAACATATCCGTAATGGGAGGACAAACAACGCTTTCAAGTTTTGCCCACATGCGATCGGTATATTTGTGAAGATCCAGCGTATGCGCCGCGAAAAGTGCGTACACCGTACAATCGAGCGCTTCGTTCCGTTGCTGCCGCTTGACCCAGCGATATTGCTCACCATGCGCCGTTTTTTGTAATACGCGCACCTCAGCAGTCAATTGTTCGTAAAATTCCTTTGGCAACCCAGCCGAGAAATGCATATAACCGGGGCCAGGCATTTCAACTTTTAACCGACCGAAAATCAAATCTTTTGCAGTATCGGTACCAACCATCCAAAGTCGGACGCCACGTTTTAATACCGAACCTTTTACGTTCACGTCCTGAAGACTGCTTCGACCTTTAACAGGTTGCCCTTGTCGGCTTTCGCCCTTCACTGCATAGATCCGGCGACGTGCACGAGTTCGGCAAAAGTTATATGCCTGGTGCGTAAAGTGACCGCCGGTATCGATGCCAGTCGCCTCGATCGCAAGCGATTGACCTCCAGCGTGAGAAAATCGTTGTAGCAAGTAAGGATCGAGCTTTTCTTCCCATTCCCTCTCATCTGCAGGATTGGCATCGATTACCTGGTAATCAACAACCCACCCCTCTTCCCCGCGTCCAGTCGCCCAAACAACGACCTCAAAGCGATTCGACTGGACGTCGACGCCAGCAGTCAAAATCAAGCCACCCATCGGGACAGTTCGAAGACGATATTTTTCGGCGCGTTTTTCGAGCTCATCGACTTCGGTTTTTTCGACCTCTTCTTGCCAGGTCTCACCGAGCGTCGTATTCGTGAAAGTCTTTAATTCGCTTGTATCACCGGCGCGTGCTTTTTCCACGGCACCAAGATAGTCTCGAACAATCTGCACCCAGGTTGCTTGTGGGCTGTAGGCCGTCCAAACATGGAAAGCGACAGCGCGCGGAGGAATGATGATTTCGTCATGAACATCATGGAACTTACCTTCGGCATCAATCCATGTACCATCTTCAGCAATCCACTTTCCTTGCTCCCATACGCTTAAATATTCAGCTTGCGTGTACAAGGCGCCGCAGTGCGGGCAAGCATGACCGACTGTCTCAGGATCCCGGTTAATCCATTTCATCCCGTAGCGCTTGTCTTTGCCTCCCCATTGAAGCGGATGGCGTTCATCGCAGAGCGGACACGGAATATGAAATAGAAAGCGCAAATCGCACTGCTGCTCACGCGCTTCAATTCGGCTAAAACCCTTCAGTTTTGGGGTCGATCCCATGATGTGCTTCGGAAAAATTGCACCTTCGGTACGCTTGCCCGCCAGCTTGTCCGGGCTACCTTCTTTTTCAATATCGATGTCGAAACCATCCAACTCATCGAGAATGGCCACATCAACAGAAATTCGGCGATAACTACGTGCGGCCTTGCCGCCCTTTATGTACAAACGAGAGCCGAGAAAGACCTTAGCACTCAGCGTGTTACGTTTATCGTTTCCCTTACCTGTCGGGAACACGTCTTGCATTACTGGAACGTCACGGAGCATCGTATCGAGCTCCACTTTGACGAATTCGTCAGCGTCATCATCCGTGGGCTGCCACACCGCCTGGTTGCGCCTCTTATGATGCGCAAAGTAACCAATCGCCGCGACTAGCATCTTTGTATAACCAACACGTGCGGACTTCTTCATGACAACGACTTCAACGTCGTCATTGCCGAAGGCATCCATGATTGCGTTTTGAAATGGGTACGCTTTCCACGCACCCTCTACATAGGATGATTCTGCACTAAGATAAAAATTTTCTGCCGCCCACTCGCTCAAGCGCTGTGGGACCGGCGCTTCAAGACTCTTGAGCCCACGCCGGATCGCTTTCTGAATCGAGAATAGATCCATCGGTCTCATCCGCCTCAAAGTTTGCGGTCGCAGCGATGTTGCGCGCCTTAGTTATTTCAGCGACCAGAATGTCGAAATCCTCCCGCGAAAGATTTTTTGTGCGACGTTTAATTTCAATCGGAATAGATTCAAGTACAGCAGCAACTTTGCGTCCCACCGTTGCCAGGGCAAGTTCCAAAATTGAAACTGGCGCCAGTTCTCGCCGTGTAATCGCGTTTTGCATTTCAATCCGCTCCCGCTGTACTTTCGCGAGAGCAGCACGCTCAGATGCCAGATCGAGATCGCCGGCAGCAGCCCGGCCAGCAGCTTGTTCACGAATATGGGCACAGTAATCAATTAACCAGATATTGCCGGGATGGCCATTCACTAAAATTTTTCGCTGAACCAAATCACTGACAGCTTGTTGGCTAATTCCAACGAGCGCACCAAATTCTGACTGAGTTAGTGAGTCAGATAGATTAACCATACAACCCCCTTACAAAATATTTCTGAGTAGAGAAAGATCGGGGCGTGCAATGCCCTCGGGATGGAGGGGTCAGGGAAGGACCCATTGAGTTTCCAACGGGCATTCTTGCCACACCATCAGCGTGCAGTTGCCATCGCTTTCGACAGCGCGGCACTAAACTCTCCGTCAAACGTAGCGTTGACAACCTGCTGTGCACGCGCACGATAACCAAGATGTTTCTTAACTGGCTGCGCGTCACCGAATCGAATCAATAGTTTTAAATGATCAGTTGAATTGGTCTTACGCAATCCACGGCGACCAGCAAGAGGTGCCGTTGCTATTGGCCGTTGCCATACTCCGTTAATGATCTCACCCTTACGTGTCTTGACGGACCCTATGAACACATCACTGCGTGCTTTAAGCTGAGCCAGCAATCGCCGCGGAATATTCCCGTATTGATTCTCTTGGACATTCTTAGGATTGAGCAACGCCTTACCGTTTAGCTTTTGCATGCCACCGAACTCATATGGTGCCAGGTACGACGCAGCAATATCTTTCACGTACACGATAGCCTGCAGGTTGTCTTTACGAGCAGCACGAACACCAATCGAATTCATAGTGAATGGCGTTGGTCTATCAAATACATGAGGCAACGCTAACTTCTCTGCAACCTGCACATTCTTGGCGATGGCAGTCAAAGCAACGGAAGTAGCGAATGGAACTTGCTGCTGCGCAAACGCACTTAGCTTTTTTTGAATTTCTTTGATGTTCGATCGAATAGAAATATCAGCAAAGTCCATCATGATTAATCTCTATAAAATTGATTCAGCGATAGCCGGGTGCAGCACGTAAAGTCAACTCAATGTGAAATATTTTCTGCTGACCGGAAAGCTATCGCTGAAAACGAAAAAGCCCCAGCTGGTTAGCTGAGGCTTTGTTTTGTATGGACGTGCGAAGTCCGTCTGGGGTGAATATTAATTGAAGTAATTTCGAGTTGCAAGATTTTTTTTCATTTGCTCAGTTAAAATATTTTCAGCCTCGGCCAAGACATCGGCAAAGATTAACTGAGGAAAACGCCATAACATCGCCTGTCCGCAACGCTTTCTAATCGCCCACCCGTGATGTGTTTTCAAGGAACCAATCATTGCATCCATCGCTTCTGCCGCCTGCATTTCACGCCGCTCATACAACTGATCTGGATCCGCATATGCATCACTTTCCAGCAGCGCTGATCGACCACGCCACCCAAGGGACGAATCATCACGCCGACAAAAGCGAACCCACAAATCAAGGCAAAAGTCTAAAGGAGTCTCTTGGACGTAACGCACTTCTATTTTTCGCACTGCTTCCCCCATAATCAGCTCCAAAATTAAATACTTTGAACTCTCAACGACTCACACGCATTTTTCACGGCAATCATTGGAATCGACTTATCGCCAGCTTGCGCCCTCGCTACAATTTTTCTCGCCCATCCCAAGTGATCAAAGTCGCTACCCTTCGTCGTGGTTAGCTTTGAAACCATTTTATTCAGCTCTACCGCTCCTCTTTTTGACATGACAGTCGACTTCTTATCAAAACCCACCTGCAATGCGGTTAGAGGAATCGGCTCCCAATTTCCCTTACCAAGCTCATCTGCAAGTGCTTTTTCCCAGCGAACGCGTAGTGTTTGATAGGACTGATTACGAAACTCAAACGCACCAACCGAACGCCACGCCCAATAAATCGCCGGACTTGACCAAATATTCTCCCGCCCCTCCTCCCTTGCACGACCTTGCTCTAGCGCTTCGTAATACGCAACTTGAGGATCAAGACCAGGCCTACACATTTTTATGAACTCTGGCAACGTCGGAGGCCAATCACGCGAATCCAAAGACGCTCTACCTCTACGAAGCTCATCTGCCGTCATCTGCATCAGCTTTACAGCCCACACGTGCATCACAGCATCAAGATCAGAATTTATCCACATATCCAGAAATCGGTTTCCGTAGCATGCTTCCATGTACTTGAAAAGCTTCTGTGTCCATACCAACCATGCCTCTGGCACACCATGATCAAATGTCGATAATTGTTCCATTTTGCCCTCTACGATTACCCGTCAATGCTGCTGAAACTTTCTGCCTTGCCTGATCTTTCGCTGACATCGCTGCTGGCGTTTTCTTGTAGCCCGTCCACATACGCTGCTCGTTTCGACACCAATTGCGCCAAGTCGCCTCCCAATCCTTCATCGGTTTTCCGTTGGCAAGCCAGTGATCATGAAATTTTTCAGCTACTCGCCTGACATCGTCTTCCGACCAATGCGGGAATTGCTCCAATGCCCAAATTCCGTAACTTCGAGGCAACACCCAATCCTTGGCCAATGCAGCGCCACGCTTCGAAGTTTGCCCACCATGGTTAACTGATGGTTCAAATGATGGTTCCTTGATGGTTCTGGGTGAACCACGTTCGGGGGTGGGGTGAACGTCGTTCGGGGGTGGGGGTGAACCACGTTCGGGGGTGGGGTGAACGTCGTTCGGGGGTGAACCACGTTCGGGGGTGAACCACGTTCGGGGGTCAGCGATAAAATAGTAGTTACTACGACCATATCTTTCTTGTCGTTGAATAAACTGCTTTTCTTCCAAATATGCCAATGATTTTTGCACTGCACGATCACTAAGGCTCGTCTTTTCACATAACATTGAAACAGAGGGATAGCACTCTCCCTGGTCATTCGCGTTATCACACAGCGCAACCAATACAAATTTGTGCGTGGTTTGTATTGGCGAACGAAATGCCGCTGTCATCAATAAAATACTCATTTAATGCCCTGCCCTAACAACTCAACTCCAGCACTAGTTAAGCTATACATGCCACGCACCTTCTCAATCAAATGATCACGAAACAAAGGGACACAAACATTGTGCAAACGACGCTCTGTGCGTGGCTCATCGGTGAGACACGACAGCAACACAACACCATAAGCACGCTTGCCACGACACTTACTCAATCTATCCAACACTGATTGACGAACACTATCCAAGGCACTCATACGCACTCCACGTTTGCAAGCTAAAAAAGGTGGAGACTCCTTCTTGAATGGCTATAATGCGATTTCCCCAAACCTCATTACTCGCTACACAAAAAAGGAATCTCCATGGACCAAGACTCAGTACGAACACAAGTTCCTCCACGGCGCACGCCACCGGAACCCGTACCGGGAAGAAACAAATCATCTTTGAGAGATAACCATGAACGACATACATAATCGAAGCGAACCTCGCAGCATCTACGAAGCCACAATGGATGCTAAATTTGGCATCCATTACAACGACATGAATGCAAGGCTGTATCGCCGCCTTGATTTTCTCTTTGGGTTCATTGGACTCTTTGGCGGCAGCAGCGCATTGGTTGCTGCAATTGGAAGCTATCAAGCCCTGGGCATTGCCTCTGGCGCCGCAATCGCTGCTTGCGCCGTTATTGAGCGACTCGTTTCTTCCACTGAAAAAGCGTTGAAACATGACGACTACAAGCGACGCTTTGGCGCACTTGTAGCTCGTTGCAGTCAACTCACATTGGAACAAATTGACCAAGAGCTGATCACTCTCCAAACCGAAGCACCTAGCGGCTTTCACGCCCTCAAAGTTCCGGCATACAACGCGCTTGTCAAAGCAAATAGCCAAATCAAATACGTTTTGCCACAAAGCATGTGGGAAAACATCATGGAACGCATCGCATAACGCTAAGGTCATTGCTACGCTGCCTTGCAATCGTCACGACGAAATACCCGGTTGCGTGGCTGCCGCATTGCCGCCATTAACGCCATCAACTCTTCTGCTTTCTTGTGAAGGTCAGCAGCGATCTTATCTAGACGCTCCATTTCTTCATCATCGATGACGCCGTCATTTCCAATGTCCGCGCGATACTCGTTGAATAATTCGCCGACATCAGCATAAATCTCATTGAATTTCGTCTGGATAGAATTGGATTCAATACCGCAAACATCGGGCAACTGAAAGAAACCGCCGCCTGATGCAATGGCGACCGCCTCTGCAAAATACGTCGTCTTCGACAGCGATTGCAGCGCCAGGGAGTCATCAACCGATAAACGCTGCCCTTTAACTTCATAGACACGGTTATGTAATGAGTTTCGAGACATACCCAAATAGGCTGCCGCTACATCCCACGACCCGGTAATTGCTCTGATAACGCTTAAATTTGCTGACCTAACATCCATATAATTCCCCAAAATTTTTAGTGACGTCTGTATGGTTTAAATTCCAACTACAACGCTATACAATTTCCCTATTGATACGCAGCACTAACAAGACAAGCGCTTTTATTAATCGCACACCCAATAGCTATTAAACATTTTTACAAATTCACTTTTAGTTAATAAATTGACTCCAAACAAGTACAATCAAAGTCCCTCAACTACGATTTAATGTAAGGAATCAACATGCCAGACTCTATAAAGTTAATTTGCAGCAATTGCGGCAGCGATCAATTCTCTCAACCCGAAAATCCGCAACCGAGCGACATAATTGCCTGTGCCGGATGTGGAAATACCAGTCGGTTTGACGATCTCCAAGCTGCTGCTATCAAGCAAGCCAAGGAATTTATCGAAAAGCAACTTAGCAACATCTTCAGGAAGTAATTTCAGAGATTTCACAAAGTCAGAAATCTGCGACTTTATTTCGTCTTCGATTTCAAGTTGCAGATCCATTTTTATTAATAGCGGAATTGTCATGGGTCACTCCTTTAATTCCGGCCAGATTTTTTTCCAATCGTGGAATTGATGAATTCGTAAAAATTCACGTTCAGTAATTTCTTCAATTTTCACCGCGGTTTTCGCAGACATTGCGGCATCGCCGGACGCCATTTGAGAAATATAAGAGAGAGTTACGCCCAACTTTTTTGCCAAAAACGTCGCTCTTCCCTTTTCGCCGGAGATGTATTGTTTTAAGTTCATGGTCATTCCTTATTTACTTAACCGAGTTTATTTCACGCTAAACCTAAAGTCAAGTGTTTGCTAATTTAGAAAATACTAATCAGAATTGAGATATGAAAACTGAAATACGCCGTAAAAATTTACAAAAGTTTTTTTCTAAGAGATCGGTACCTCCAACGGAAAAAAGCTATATCTCCCAATTACTAAGCGGGAAGGCCTCGTTTGGAGAAAAGGCAGCTCGTAGGCTAGAGATCGATTATGGAATGGGGGATGGGTATCTCGATTCAAATGCATATTTAACTAGCGATGTTGACGACATATCAAGCGCAACATCGGTAGCATTGCCCGAGCATATTCAGGCAGTTATTGACTTAATGTTTTCAGTCGATGAACGCGGAATGCGTAAAATCAGAGATGCTGCTGAAGATGCCTTAGATAAATATCGGCTCCAACAAAGCCAATTAGGTGTTGAGATAAGACCCACGCCCCGCCCTGCCACCGCAAAATCTTTACCGAAAAAACAACCACCTCAAAAGCCAATGCATTTTGAGGGTTCCCTGCAAGATTTTAGTGGCGCCACATTGGGCAAGGTAGCTGGACGAGATATTGTAGAAACTAGTAACGAACGAAAAAAATAGATGGACGAACAAGAAGAACCAAGATTTAGTGCGAAGCAATCATTCAATAATTCCATAGAAAATGTTGCTGGACGTGATGTTGTTAATCAAACAGTTATCAATAAAGGCCGCCACCTGACTAATGATGAACGCATTACTCTAAACGCTAAAATTCAATCTCAGCAAGTAAATTTCTCAGTTTCAGCGGGTAACACTTGGAAGTTTCTTCATCGTACTCTAGGTGTCAATAGTGTAAAGTTTATGCACATTGAACATCTGGATCCAGCAAACGCGATCGTCGACTTGATGATTGAAAATTCAAAGTTAAAAGCCGAAATAAATAGTCGAAGCAGCACATCCAATCAATCGCAAGATTCGATACGAACGATTTATGTAAAAAAACAAAATATTTGGCACATAAGCGCGTTAATTCTATTCACAATCTCAACAGCAGTTTTGGCTTTTAAAGTCCTTGCGATAACTAAAATTGCAGATAACGCGAATTCCCGTCTAAAGGTTTGCGCATTCGATGGAAATAATTACTCTATCGGAAGTTCAATAACGGATAAAAATAAGACCGAAAAAGTTTGCACATCTTCCGATAATGGAAATTCTCCTATCTGGAAACCAGTTCCAAGCCCTCAAAAAAAAGAGTTTCTCAGAGCAAAAACTACCGCCGTAACACTGATAAAACGCCCCAAGTAACCGAGCCTAAGCAAGACAAAATGATTGAATACATTCAAAATATCAATTGAATTAGCCAACAGATTCACCCGATACGGCCTCGCAGACAGACGGCCATAAGTACCAAATCGGCAAAAAAAACCCGCCGAAGCGGGTCATTTTTTCGAAGGTACTTTTTTCTTTTCTGAACTGTCGCTCGTACCGTTGCCATTGTTGCCGCGATTTGTATTTTTATGTCTTGCTACTAAAATTGAAACAATTGTTGCGAGTCCCACTCCACCTAACGATATACCAGCAAAATCATGGTTTTGCATAACCAAATAGCCAGACATAGCCAAACCAAAAACAGCAGCAATTAGTCCTGCCGCAACTCCGGACAATTTCTCCACGAGAATGAAAATATTTATTCTTGATTCTTGCTTTCGACGGTGACTTGCCTCTAATTCGGTTTGATGTATTACCCACCCAACAAGCACTGGGTCAATTTCTTGAAGCTGCCGTAAGTTCTCAGCAGGTAAAATTGGACTATCTGTCGATGTATGCTGCAAATTAAGCTGGTGGCCCTCTTTACTTTGAGCTTGAACATTTGTGTGATTGCTGGCTGCCATATTTTGAATTAATTACCTTTCGCAGATCTTTACCAACCCGGGAAACATCGCCCGCCAGTCGAGCACGGTCACGTGCAAAACCGCCGCTCCTCGGATATTGATAAGAACGAGTGTCAACGCTAGCGTCAGCAATTTCCATAACGCCATTAAAAATAAATTTTAAGAATTTCATATTTGCTCCACTGCAAGAGTACAGTAATCATCGCAAAACACTTCAGTGTACTGAATTGCAAATTACTCTAAGGTCAAGCCAATTCGCACAATTTTTAGACATTGGTGTACGTCCACCAACATAACAAAAACAGTAAATAAACTTGGAAACATCACCAAGATTATAGATCAATACAAGAATATTGCAAATACATTATTGACATTCTACAACTCCATAAATAGCAACACTTTTTATGATAGCAATTACTAACAACAATTTTAAAAAAATCGAAAAAACATCCTTTCCAGTAAAAGATAGTCGACATTGCTGACCTCATACTGCTGCGATTCACATACCTATTCCATGCTCTGATCCAGTCTATAGCCATATTATGTCGAGCATCTTTCGACGCCACATCCCCTACACAAACCTTCTTACAGAGCACCCGTTCAAGTCGGACTTTCTATTCCGCACCGCAATTTCCAGTTAAGTTTTCACGCAGCCCACAAATTTACTTAACCAGTTTAGTTTTTACTTGACTTAATAATTACCATTCACTAAACTAAACTCATCGCAGTAAAACACGGAAACGAGGAGTAGCTGCAATTAATTTGTTTCTTAACGAATAATAGGAGCCCGAAATGAACTTCAATCACCTGAAGCACCTGTTTGTAAAAGTCCACGAAACAACCACTGAACAGCACAAGTCAATCAAAAAACGCGCATTTATTATGCTTGCTCGTTTGTTAGTTGGCGTTGCCATTCTGCGCGATCAAAAGTTGGCCAGCATCGTTCGCAGCATCTGGAGTACAGCGAAATGAAAAAATTCAACTTTCGCAAATTCGATGCAGAGCCATGGACTCCAGCACGGCAGGCTCTCTGTGACTTTCCAGGACTGCTCGAATTAATTGTTGCCGCACTTATCATCATTTTGCTTCTCGCATTTGCTGGCTATGACCAGATGGAAGATGAGCAAAAAAGTGCAGAAGCAATCTCAAACGCCAAATACGCGGCACTGCTCGATGCCGCCGAACACGAGAAAGAAATGATGGTCCTCGCTGCGGTCGGCAATGAAATGCCAGAGCGAAAATAAGTTGCGACCATGGCTTGCATCACACCCGACAAAGCTGCCCTTGAAATCGCTTACAAGCGCCTCGGGATTACCTTGTCCTACAGCGACGCAATGTCCAATCCGACTTACAAGAAATTAATTGAAGCGCGCGCCAGAGCGCACATGCGTCAGCGCGATCGCTTTGATTTAAAGAAGTTGCAAGCCAACGATAACGACTAACGAAAGGACGATCATGACCATCGCAGAAACCTTACCAGCAACAATCGCAACATTACTCATCACAACCGCAATCCCGCGCATTGGCACATTCTGGGCAGAGCAAGGCGGCGTCTACGCCGGCATCGTCGCAGGAGAAAAAGGCGCACCGGATTACCACCTGATTCATGCCACATCGGAACACGAAATTTTCGATGCCAATTGGCAGGCCTCTATCGAAGCAGCGCAAGCACCGATTAACGGTCATAGCGACTGGTCGCTACCGGATCGCCGTGAAGCGCGCCTGCTGGCGATCAACTGCCGCGACAGCTTTGATCTGGACGGCTGGTACTGGACGGCTTCGCAGTTCGCCCACCTCACCGACTATGCCTGGGTGCAGGGTTTCGACTACGGCAACCAGTACGGCAACCACGAGTCGAACGAGTACCGTGCTCGCGCAGTCCGCAGATTATTAATCATTCAGTAATTTAGTCATTTTTTTACACCACGGGCGTAGCCCGTTCTAGAAATTTTCATAATGAAAACCAAACACCGTATCGGCGACGTTGTCACTTTTCGCTGCCACATCCTCGGTTGGGTGCGCGGAAGTATAAAGCGATTCGTGACCGACATCAGCAACGGCCAGTCATATGCCGAAATCGAGCTGTTACCGCCGCACGCGTGCAACCCACTTGTAACTGAGCCAACCATCAATCTGGAGGCAGCATGAAACCAATTATCTTAACAGCAAGCGGATCATACTTTGATCTTCGCGCGCCGATGCTAAGCCGCATCGATATCGACACGATTGCACATGCACTGTCGAATATCTGCCGCTTTACAGGACATACCCGCGAATTCTATTCAGTTGCCCAGCACAGCTATCACGCATCATTTTTGGTACCAGAAGAATACGCACTAGAAGCGCTCTTGCATGATGCAGCCGAAGCATATATCGGTGACGTGGCAACGCCTCTTAAACGTCAATTGCCGGACTATGCAGGCATTGAGTCTAAAGTTGAACAAGCAATTGCTGCGCACTTCAATTTAACACTGCCAATGTCAGAACACGTTCATCGCGCAGACCAGATCATGCTTGCAACTGAAAAACGTGACCTGATGCCGGAATCTGAAGACTGGTTTGCCGGAACAGATATCCAGCCTATGCCGACCAAACTTGTACCAGTTGCACCAACCATGGCAAAGCGTCTATTTCTTGATCGCTTTCACCACCTAATAGTAATGAATGAGATCGCACAAGGAGAGGCAGCATGAGTATCCGTTCCCGGTCAAAACGCGCTGCGCGTCAGCATAAGCATACGAACAAGTGGCAAGTCAATCCAACAGGTGGCCTTGGCATCCTGCAAAAATGCCACTTTGAGAAAAACATCGCACCACAGAAATTAGACGGAGACCAACGCTTTGAGATATCAAAAGCAGGCTGGGCATCGCTCACTGTCGTGGTTTCGGACTCAATTGCAAATGCAGATCACTGGGCAGACTTAGCAACCGCTGCGAATCTCGCGCTGATGCTGGCAGAACAAGGCTACGGTCCAGAGCACGAATCAGTCTTTATTCGCGCTCAAGAAGCGCTGACCAGAATGTATTTGCGCGGAACGCAGAAAAATATCTGGCGCTTTGATGGACAGGGCTTACAAGACATGCGCGACACACTTGAGCTTCACGACCTTCAATGCGAGCACGCCACCAACGGCGATATTCAAAACGCACTTACGACAATCCGCGATCGCATTTTGACTGGCAATGTCTTTGAATTTCAGCTTGCGGAGGCAGCATGATCGCATTTTTAAAAGGCCTATTAAGAATTAACCGTAAGAAGCAAAAAGAGACAAAGAAAGACCGCATCATGGTCGATCTTGAAACGCTTGGCACCGGCCCAGGGTGCATAATTTTATCAATCGGTGCAATCTCATTTGACCCCGAGACTAACAGCACAGGCAGGCACTTCTACATGGTGATTAATACCGAATCTTGCTTAGCATATGGACTTGCCGTGAACCCTGAAACGCTCCATTGGTGGGAACAGCAAAACCATGAAGCACAAGAGGTATTACGCCAAGCTAACGACTATAAAACTAGCGTATCAATCAAATTTGCCCTGAATGAATTTAATAAATTCATTTCTCAACATCGCGACCCAGAGGTTTGGGGTAACGGCGCAGATTTTGACAATACAATTCTCGCTTACGCAATGACTAAGTGTGATCTCGTTCCCAACTGGAAATTCTGGAACAACCGGTGTTTTCGTACCCTGAAAAACATGTTTCCGAGCGTGAAAATGAATCGCATTGGCACATATCACAACTCGCTTGATGATGCCGAAACTCAAGCACAACACGCAAATATTCTTCTTAAAAAATTATCCGGAGTTGAAGCATGAGCCAGTCCCAACCAATCATCTACAGAATCAACGATGCCATGCGCCAAATGGGTATTTCACGCGCAACTATTTACAGACTCGTCAAAGCCGAAAAACTTGACCTCGTAAAGATCAGTATCCGAGCAAGCGGCATTACCTCAGAGAGCATCAATCGTCATTTAAAGAGCAGCAATTAATCAGGCACCACAAAACCAAACGAAAGGCAAACATCATGGCTGAAGCAACTATCGAACCAATCATCGTCACACCACCTTCTATCGGCGCATTCTGGCCTGAACAAGGCGGCATTTATGCTGGCGTCGTCGCCGGAAAAAACAGCGAACCAGATTACTACTTAATTCACTCGACATCCGATTTCGAATTGACCGATATAAATTGGACTAACGCGATCGAGGCAGCAAAAAAAGAAATCAACGGATTTAACGGTTGGTCTTTGCCCGACCGCCGCGAGGCTCGATTGCTGTTCATTAACTCGCAAGGTAGTTTCGATACTGATGAATGGTATTGGACATCTGAGCAGGACGCCCACAACACCGACTATGCCTGGGTGCAGGGTTTCGACGGCGGCAGCCAGGGCTACGTCCACAAGTCGTACGAGTACCGTGCTCGCGCAGTCCGCAGATTATTAATCATTAAATAATTCAATCATTTGACAAACGACGGGCGTCAGCCCGTTTCGATTTTTTGGAGAGCAACAATGAGCAAAGCACAATTTTTAGCAGAAAACTTGAAAGATGGTGAAATTTACTCTGGACTAATTCTCGGCAAAGATGGCGAACCCGATCATCACCTGGTATTGCTACCAGCGAAACCAGAGAAAGCACTAAATTGGTCAGACGCTGTCGCCTGGGCTAAATCAGTAGGCGGCGATCTGCCAACGCGTAGCGAACAAGCACTCTTGTTAGCGAACAACAAAGAGCATTTTGAGGGCGCATGGTATTGGTCAAACACGCAGGGCGCCCACTACACCGACTTTGCCTGGATGCAGGGTTTCGACTACGGCGACCAGGGCAGCAACCACAAGTCGGACGAGTGCCGTGCTCGCGCAGTCCGCAGATTATTAATCATTGAGTAATTTAATAATTTGACTAATGACGGGCGCAAGCCCGTTCACAATTTTTTTCAACATGGCTATCCATAATCAATTACCGATCTACAAAGAAACTTACGAGCTTTTGAAGTTAGCGACTAATATCACCAAAAATATGCCCAAGGATTTCAAAGTATCAATTGGTGGGGAGATTCGCAAATTGTATGTGCAGAGCGTTCTTTTGATTGCTCGCGCAAATGCAGCAGACAACAAAACTTCACATCTGACGGAATTGCTTGAACAAATTCACGCTGTCGAAATTTTATTTCGCCTGTCTAAGGACATGCGATTTATCTCAACAGGGCAATATGCGACGGCAATCTCTCTCACTGATGCAATCGGAAAACAAGCCAATGGATGGCGTAAGTCCGCAGTAGCTCCAGTGCCAGTTACCTCGATGCCAAGGCAGCAAGGTCAGCGCACTTTAATTTAATCTGGTCATGCCGCTGGGGCTTCATTAACACCCCACCGCCACGCGTAAAACAGTAACTACCCGCAAATGCAGGCAAGTCTGACGCAGTTATTTTATTGATCGGCTAACGCCTTCAATCAAACGACGTAGATAGCATGAATAACCGCAGAACGCCCACAACACCGACTATGCCTGGATGCAGAATTTCAACAACGGCAACCAGAACAACAACCACAAGTCGAACGAGTACCGTGCTCGCGCAGTCCGCAGATCAAATGGAAACTCCAATGAGCCATGTTGAACCTTCTTTTTTTGAATTAACGAAAGCCTATTTTGACTGTCGCAAAAACAAGCGAAATACCCCAAGCGCCCTTGCTTTTGAACAAAATCTTGAACGAAATTTGATCAAACTTTATGAAGAGCTGGTTAATGGCAGTTATGCACCAGGTAAATCAATCTGCTTCGTCGTAACGCGCCCAAAAGCCAGGGAAGTCTGGGCCGCAGATTTTCGAGACCGCATCGTACTTCATCTTCTTTACAACAAAATCGCGCCTCGCTTTTACGCTGGTTTTATTGCGGATAGTTGCGCATGCATACCAGGACGAAGAACGCTTTACGCAGCTAACCGGCTCACTGCAAAGATACGCAGCACTTCCCAAAACTGGTCAAAGCCAACCTACTATCTAAAGTGCGATCTGGCTAACTTCTTCGTTAGCATCGATAAAAATGTTCTACAAAAACAACTAGAAAAGCGAGTTACTGAACCATTCTGGTCAGAGTTGATGCATACAATCCTCTGGCATGACCCCCGCCTCAATGTCGAAATACGAGGAGAAAAAGAGTTACTTGCGAAAGTCCCTCAGCACAAACGCCTGACCGAACAACCCTCACACCTTGGCCTGCCCATCGGCAACCTATCCAGCCAGTTCTTTGCGAACGTTTACTTAAATGCGCTAGATCAGCACATTAAACATAAAGTCGGCGCAAAGCATTACATTCGCTATGTCGATGACTTCATCTTGCTGCATGATTCCGCTGACTGGCTAAACGCAGCATTAACAGAAATCAGCGCCTGGCTGCCAATGACCCTAGGCGCAAACCTGAACACAAGCAAGACGATACTCCAGCCGGTTTCCCGCGGCGTTGACTTCGTCGGTCACGTCATTAAGCCATGGCACACAGTCACGCGAAAAAGAACAGTCTCTGAGGCCTTGTCGCGCATTGAAAAAACTCCGGATAAGGATCTACTCGCGACCGCAAATAGCTACTTTGGATTACTAGGCCAATCAAACAGCAGTCACCATCATCGAGCACTATTAGCAAGAAGAGTTCTTAAACTTGGCTACCCCGTGAACAAAGATTTAAAGAAGGCATACAAAAAACTCAAGAAAGATGACCAGGAATAAAAAGACGCTTCGGCGTCTTTTTTCATTTCCGATCAAAAATAAGTTAAATACTCTTAGGCCGTATAATACAAAGATGCAACAACACTCAAAATGAACCGCCATTACAATATTTGTAGCCAGATTTGTAGCTAGAATAATAAATAACACAAATTTCAAACAAATACTCAATTAAATCAAATACTTATATTTTTTATGAAAATTACCACCTGGAACGTCAACTCTTTAAAAGTACGCTTGCCGCACGTGTTGAAATGGCTGGAAACGAATCCTGTTGACGTGTTGTGCATTCAGGAAACCAAACTGACAGATGAAAAATTCCCGCAAGCGGAGATTGAGGCGGCGGGTTATCAGGTTGCCTTTACGGGGCAAAAGACCTACAACGGCGTAGCGATTTTATCTAAGCATCCTCTGACTGAGGTGCAGAAAAACAATCCTCAATTTGACGATGAACAGCAAAGAATTATTGCTGCGACAATCAATGGTGTCAGAATTATTTGCGCGTATGTGCCGAATGGTCAGGCGCCAGATTCTGATAAATTCCAGTACAAATTAAAATGGTTGGCATCGTTGAAAAATTGGGTGCAAGAAGAAATGCAACGCTACCCGCAATTAGCGATTCTGGGTGATTACAACATTGCGCCAGAAGATCGTGACGTTCATGATCCTGCGGCGTGGGTTGGCATGAATCTAGTATCGCCAGAAGAGCGCGCCGCTTTACAAGCCTTGCTGGATTTGGGTTTGACAGATAGTTTCAGACAGTTTGAACAAGCTGAAAAATCATTTAGTTGGTGGGATTACAGGGCGTTAGGATTCCGTTTGAATAAAGGGGTGCGGATTGATCACATTCTTTTATCTGCGCCACTTAGTCAACGTTGCAGCGCTTGCGCGATCGACAAAGCCCCACGTAAATGGGAGCAGCCATCGGATCATGCGCCGGTGACCGCGACCATCGACTAATCAATTCAACCGTTCCAGCGCTTATTCATCATAAGGCAAGCCTGGCGGCGTTGAGCGCTTGATGTTTGATCGGCTGGCAGCAGCCAGGCGCGGTGCAGAATGATTTTGCTCCATACGGAACGCTGACATAGCCGTTTTAAGGAAATTGGCCTGTTCTTCTAGTGAGCCAGCTGCGGCAGCAGCTTGCTCTACCAGGGCTGCATTTTGTTGCGTCGCTTCATCCATGTGCGCCAGGGCAACGTTGACCTGCTGAATACCATCACTTTGCTCAACTGACGCGGAAGTAATTTCATTGATGATCGCCGCCACCTGATCAACGGCAGCGACGATACGCGTCATTGCAGCACCTGCCTTATCGACTAATTCAGAACCTTCGTTGACTTTACTGACCGAGTCTTCAATCAGCGTCTTAATCTCTTGCGCTGCAGCTGCGCTGCGCTGCGCCAGGGTTCGCACCTCACTCGCCACCACGGCAAAACCTCGACCTTGTTCCCCTGCCCTGGCCGCTTCTACGGCCGCATTCAACGCAAGGATATTGGTCTGGAATGCAATACCTTCAATGACACTGATAATGTCGACGATTTTGCGCGAGCTTTCAGAAATACCTTGCATAGTGGTGACAACTTTATGCACAACTTCACCACCTTGGGTAGCGACCGCAGAAGCATTCACCGCCATCTTATTGGCTTCCCGGGCATTTTCTGCATTGTTTTTCACCGCGTCCGTAAGCTCCTCCATACTTGCTGCGGTTTGCTCCAGGGAAGATGCCTGCTGTTCGGTACGACCTGAGAGATCCATGTTTCCGGTCGCGATTTCACTGGCGCCGACGGTAATGGAATCAGTCGCTTTTCGTACATCAACGACCATCACACGCAATTGCTCCAGAAAATGATTGAAAGCCTGCGCCGTTTGCGCGACTTCGTCTTCGCCGACGACATCAATCTGGCGACTCAAATCACCGCCACCCGCGGCAATTTCTGTCATTGCGTCACGTACCCGTTGCAGGCCGGAGAGCATGTGTCCTACTAACCAGGTTGATGTCGGAACAATCACCACCAATAACACGATCATGACAACCGCCGAAATCAACAACAATTGATCCAATGACGCCAATGCTTTGCTCTTATCAACCACTAAGGCCAGATACATATCTGATCCAGTCACTTGCTGTAAAAACAAGAAACTCGATTTACCGTTAATGACCGTTTCAATAGGGTCAGTATTTTTTGCCAGGTTGCTGAGATTTTCTAAGGCCAATTCGGGCGCAATTTCTTTCGCCGGTTTAAGAACTTTGCTTTGGTCCGCATGGGCTAAAACCTGTCCGGACTTATCCAACAAAAACGCATACCCGTCACCAGACAATTTCACATTCAAAATCTGATCGACGATCTTGGTCAAAAACACGTCTGCAGCGACAACACCTGCCTCGCCACCTTTGACTGGCGCCGCAAATGAAATCATCAAACCTGGTGGATTAACGCCCATATAGGCGGAAGTGACGATGGGCTTTTTAGCCTCCATCGCCGCTTTGTACCAAGGTCTGACCGTAGGATCGTAGCCGGCCGGCGGTGGGCTGGGTGGATTGTTGGTAAAGGTTTTATTGGGTTCACCGAGATAGACGCTCAGAAAATTGCCGCCGCTTCGGATCATCACCAGACTGGCTTGCAGATCATTACCATTACCCAAGGCTTGCGACAGACTATCTACCAGCGACGTATTGATCTGTATCCAGTTACTGAGAATTGAATTGTAGCTTGTCGCAACACTGCGTATTTCTGCATTTAAATCATTTTCGATTTGCGAACGCATTCTTAGATAACTACCGACGGTCAAAAACACCGTGCATACCGTTACCAATAAAGCAATAACAAAAATTAAACGTCCTTTAAGCGACTTCATGATATCCCCCTAGTTCTTTTAGCACCAACAGCAGCGAGCACTCTGTCAATTTGGAATGGAACGCAGACAACTGAAGCAACCTGACAATCAATGTTGATTTTTGATAATACGCCTGAAAAGCAACTTTTTTTAAAAAATTTTCAATCAATTTTCATTCAACATCGACAGAACACAGTCTCGAAAAACGTGGGGATTGCACTCAAGAGTGTTGCGCAGTAAGCTTGCGCTCAGGAAAAACTACGGAGGCATGGCCTTATGCAAATAATATCGAGCGAACGGCTAACGTTGCGTTTATTCAACATTGACGATGCTGAATTCGTCTATGAACTCCTCAATGATCCTAGCTGGATAAAAAATATTGGCGACCGCGGTATCACAAGTCTGGAAAAAGCCAAAGAGTGGATTACAAATGGCCCACTTTTATCGCAATCTCAAAAAGGGTTTAGTTTCTATGCTGTTACGGTTAAAGACAGCGGCATAACGATTGGCACCTGTGGCTTGATTAAGCGCGACGTACTTGACCATGTCGATATCGGGTACGCATTTTTACCGCGCTATGGCGGCCAGGGATATGCTTTTGAAGCTGCCCGAGCAACCATGGACTATGCCCACAACGTTCTTAACTTACCTAAGCTAGCGGCAATTACCGCACCAGAAAACATCAAATCAAACAAACTACTTCTGAAATTGGGATTCACCTTCGAAGACGTTGTCGTGTTAAATCTATCAGGTGAAGACAAACGTAATAATCTGTATGGCTATGCTTTTCCTCGCAGCAAAGAATAAAAGCGACAGTCTATTTTGTACGCATGAGTAGGACTTCCGCAACGTCGTCCCAGCAAGGCGTGGCGACGCAGACAGTACGTTATACGGCAAGAAGCCGCAACGCGGCTAGGGTGATTTTGTCCGTAACAGTAGGACTTCCGCAACGTCGTCCCAGCAAGGCGTGGCGACGCAGACAGTACTTTAGTACGGCAAGGAGCCGCAACGCAGCTGGGGTGATTTTGTCCGTAACAGTAGGACTTCCGCAACGTCGTCCCAGCAAGGCGTGGCGACGCAGACAGTACTTTATACGGCAAGGAGCTGCAACGCGGCTAGGGTGATTTTGTCAGTAACAGTAGGACTTCCGCAACGTCGTCCCAGCAAGGCGTGGCGACGCAGACAGTACTTTAGTACGGCAAGGAGCCGCAACGCAGCTGGGGCGATGTTTCGGAAGTCCTACAAGAAGCGATCGAGAATTTTGCGACTATGCTTATCAATCGCAAACATATCCCTCACCAAAAACTGTATCCCATGATTATCGGTTATGAGCAACGAGGCCGCTCCGATACGACGAATATCTTCATCACCTTTGAGAACAAATTCGGTTTCGCCGCGATCGGTACTGACACTCCAGGTGCAGGGAACGGCGAAGCTGCTAACGCCTTTTATATGTTCGATTTCAGGCATGAACTCACGCCCTTCTAATTCTTCTAAAACCAAATTTTTAGCATTATCTGAAAGATCGGATAATTCATTTATCCATGCGACTTCCCGACCATCGGTCGTTACTAAAGAAATACCCACTAAAGGAGATTGAATTGGGAATGCCCTTACTGGCATTACTCCTTCAAATACTTCATTCGATTCATTCGTTAAGACCAGCTTGCCGAAAGAATTACGCTGCAATTCAAACTTGGTGGTACTCATTCTTGATCCTCAACTAAAGCCGCGTTTCGCGCTTGGGCCTGATACAGGTTGTAATAGGCGCCCTCTTTCGCCATTAACTCATCATGTCCACCAACTTCGACAATCTGACCGCGATCCAAGACAACCAGGCGATCCGCTTTGTGCAAAGTGGATAAGCGATGTGCAATCGCAATCGTGGTGCGACCTTTGACCAGATTATCTAATGCTTTTTGAATTTCTTTTTCTGTTTGTGAATCAACTGAGGAAGTTGCCTCATCCATAATCAGAATACGTGGATCAATTAACAATGCGCGTGCGATCGAGATACGTTGGCGCTCGCCGCCTGACAAGCCTTGACCACGTTCTCCGACCATAGAATCGTAGCCTTGTGGCAGACGTAAAATAAATTCATGCGCATGGGCTGCGCGTGCAGCGGCGATAATGTCGTCGCGGCTGGCGTCTGGTTTGCCATAGGCGATGTTTTCTGCGATGGTGCCAAAGAACAAAAATGGTTCTTGCAAAACCAGGCCAATATTACGGCGATAATCTGACACTGCAAAAGAACGAATGTCTACGCCATCGAGCAAAATGGCGCCTTCTGATACATCGTAAAAACGGCAAATCAGATTAACTAGCGTACTTTTCCCGGAACCACTATGACCGACTAATCCTATCATTTCGCCCGGTTGGATATTGAGTGAAATGCCGCGATTGACTGCCCGATTACCGTAACGAAAACCAACCTCACGCAGTTCTATATTACCTTTGACTTCGTTGACTTTCACCGGATGTTGCGGGTCCGGAACGCTAGAAACGTGATCAAGAATATCAAAAATACGTTTTGCCGCCGAGGCGGATTTTTGTGTCACTGAGACAATCCGACTCATGGAATCAATACGTCCATAAAAACTGCCGATGAACGACACTGCTGAAACCAGCGCACCGACAGTAATTTCAGAGTGGGATACCTGCCAGATACCAAACGCCCACACCACTAAAATTCCGATATCTGTCAGAAATGATACGGTCGGGGAAAACAACGACCAGATTTTATTGAGTTTATCGTTGACCGCCAGATTGTGTTTATTGGCATCACGGAAGCGGGTTGCTTCGCGTGCTTCTTGGGCAAATGCTTTGACAACGCGAATACCCGGAATCGTATCCGACAAAACATTGGTGACTTCGCCCCAAACGCGGTCAATTTTTTCAAATCCGGTACGTAACTTATCGCGCACCAAATGAATCATCCAGGCAATGAAGGGCAATGGCAACAACGTGGCCAGCGCCAGTTTGGTATTAATCTGCAGCAAAAAGGCTGCCGTCATAATAAACATCAGAACGTCGGTAGCAAAGTCAAGCAAATGCAGAGACAAATAGACGCAGATACGGTCACTCTCACTACCGATACGCGACATCAAGTCGCCGGTTCGCTTCCCACCAAAATATTCCAACGACAATTTTAGTAAGTGCTCATAGGTTGCTGTACGCAAATCGGCACCGATACGTTCTGAGACCAGCGCCAGCACATAGGTTTTTCCCCAACTTAGTAACCAGGCAATGATTGCAGAACCAAGTAAACCGCCGATGTACATCACGACAAGATGTGGATCGACATATTTATGATCTTGGTAAGGAATTAATACTTCATCCGTCAGAGGTTTGGTCAGGTAACGGGGAATCATATGTGCCGCCGTGCCCAATAACATCAGCGTGAAGCCGATGAACAACTGAATCCGGTACGGATGGGCGAATCGCCATAGACGGAACAAAGTCCAGGTGGACGGTGGCGTATGAATCACTTTGGTACAAACGGGGCACTCTTCCTGATCGGGCTCCAACACCGCTTTGCAACTCGGGCAAATGTTTTGTTCTGTCTCAACAACTGGCGAACCACTAATGTGACTTTGCAATTGCTTATTGAATTGGTCCAGTAAACGAATGGCCAGCAAATTTTGGCCTAAGGTAAATCGCCAGATCGCCAATAAACCATGTTCATCTGTTAATTGTAAATAACCGACACCCGCGTGATCATGGTGCGTCAATTGCAAATCTTGTCGATATGTCCATTTTTTCCATTCAGTTTCTCCCGCTGTACGAGATACGATCCCTTGGTCTGTTACGACAATCAAGCCTTTAACAAAACGAAGTTTATGATCCAGGTCAACCTCAAACGCACTTAAAACGTTTTCGCCTTTGGCGATATGCTGAGACAATTCGTTTTGCCACCTTACTGGAAGCGACATAGTGGGTGATTCTAGACTGATTTGTGTTGTGGTCATCGTGCTGCAGACTCCGGCGGTAGAGCGTGTCCCGCATGAAATTGGGACATATTTTTGAAAAAAGAGATAACTTGCCTTCCGTTATAGGCATTAGGCATATCACGGAGACAGCAATTTACGGTATTCTATCGAAAGAAAATAATCAGACGAAACTGATCGAGAGGCTTAACTGCTGTTGCGCTAAGGCGCAAGTATATCAGCTCGATAGTCTCATGGAACCGCTTTGTTCTGATTATGTGTATGGTGCCAGATGGAAATAAATTAAATTCGTCATTTTTATTTTCAAAATGACAAAAGATATCCTGAATAAGAGAAGAAAAACTCTAAAAATGATAAGACCCGGTCACAACAACCTGGCCTAAAAGAAATTACTTACATGACGACAAAGAAGAAAGACATCAGCATCCTCCGCGTAAATCATTTGCGCGGACCGAATATCTGGACCTACCGCCCGGTAATCGAAACATGGCTGGACATTGGTGCGCTGGAAGACACGCCCTCCGATCAGATACCTGGCCTTTATGAAAGACTGACGACTTGGTTACCTGGCTTAATTGAACATCGCTGTGGCGTTGGCGAGCGTGGTGGCTTTCTAGAGCGACTCAAAGAAGGCACCTGGGCCGGCCACATTCTGGAACATGTGGTTCTGGAGCTCCAAAACCTCGCCGGTATGCGAACGGGCTTTGGGCAGACCCGCTCAACCCATTTAGTTGGTGTGTACAAAATGGCATTTCGCACCCGTGAAGAACAAGTCGGTCGTGCTGCTTTAAATGCGGGCCGCGATTTGTTGATGGCGGCGATTGAAGATACCACATTCGACCTGGACAGCAAAATCAGCGAATTACGTGAACTGGTTGATGATCGCTGCCTTGGACCAAGCACAGCCAATATTGTTGACGCCGCAACGGCGCGCAGAATTCCGTCTATTCGTTTAACCGAAGGCAACTTAGTACAGCTCGGTTACGGCGCAGCACAGCGTCGGATTTGGACCGCTGAAACTGACCGCACCAGCGCGATCGCGGAAGGGATCGCCTCGGATAAAGATTTAACCAAGACCTTACTCAAAGGATGCGGCGTCCCCGTCCCTGAAGGCTTTATCGTTCGTAGTGCAGAGGAAGCCTGGGAAGAAGCACAAGACATCGGTCTCCCGGTTGTTGTGAAACCGTACGACGGCAATCATGGTCGTGGTGTGTCTCTGAATTTGATGACACAAGCTGATGTTGAAGCTGCCTATCATTTGGCTGCACGCAAGGGCGATAGTGCCAGCGTGATCGTTGAGCGATTTATCGCTGGCGACGAACACCGGATTTTAGTGGTCGGCAAAAAAGTGGTTGCAGCCGCCAAAGGTGAATCCTTATGGGTTACAGGCAACGGCACCTCTAATGTTAAGCAATTGGTCGACGATCAGATTAATATCGATCCGCGTCGCGGCACGGGTGAAGATTCACCTCTGAATGCCCTTGACCCCGAATACGGCGCCGAAATTTTATTGGAGCTTAAACGTCAGGGCATGGATGCATTCTCGATCCCCGCCGACGGCCAGAGAGTGCTGATTCAGCCGAATGGGAACGTCGCATTTGATGTCACCGACACCATACATCCTGAAGTCGCCGCGGCGGCAACATTGGCAGCACGTATAGTAGGTTTGGATATCGCTGGTGTTGATCTGGTGGCGGAAGATATTTCAAAGCCATTGTCGCAACAGCGTGGCGCAATTATTGAAGTGAATGCCAGCCCTGGCCTGCTTGCACACATCAAACCAGCGAATGGTGAAGGTCGCGAAGTCGGCAAAGCAATCGTTGAGCATCTGTTCGCTCCGGAAGAGTCTGGACGTATTCAGATTGTCGGTGTCGCAGGCACTCGCAATACCAGTCTGATCGCGCGTCTGATCGGTGGCTTACTTCACATTGACAACAAGCAAACTGGTGTCGCCAGCAGCCAAGGTCTGTATTTAAACAAGCGCTTGGTCAACGAGGGCAATTGTGCAACATGGGATAGCGGACAACGCTTATTAATCAATCGCAATGTGCAAGCCGCCGTTTTTGAAACGAATGCGCGCGCAATCCTGAACGACGGGCTGGCCTACGATAAATGTCTTGTTGGTGTTGTTACCGATATGGATGGGCATGCTGATTTGGCTGACTTTTACATTCAAGATGCCGAACAGATGCATAAAGTGATGCGCACGCAAGTCGATGTGATTCTGCCAGATGGTGTTGCTGTTCTGAATGGCGCGGTGCCAGCAGTCGTAGAATTGGCAGAATTATGTGATGGAAAGGTCATTTTCTATGCATTGGATTCTGATCTTGACGTTCTGGTCAGTCATCGCGAAAAAGGTGAACGTGTCGTATTCTTGCGGGATCAACACATAGTCCTCGCAGAGGGTGCATCGGAAACTGCCTTGCTGCCATTATCATCATTAAAACCAGCAAAAGCAGCACAACCAGAGACGATACTTGCGGCAGTTGCCGCTGCATGGGCGTTGAAGATCGATCCGGAGCTGATAGAAGCAGGACTCAGAACGTTTGATTCTAGTCCTAAGAAGAATATCGACGGATAACACTTTAACGGTTTTTCTATAGTCTGGTAGGTAATCTGGGTCGCCTATACGGTTTAATGTTTGATGTGGCTCACAAAGGTGTCTTGATTGAAAATGTCATTTGACACGTTTAACACAATGAAGCGACTCGATGAACCAATTGAAAAATATGGTCGACTTTAGAAAAACCTATTTAATAAAAACTATTTAATTTACATTTTCCAGGTGGCTAGAAACAGCAAGATGTTTATTGCCACCTGATTTATGCCCCTTTCAACAGGACTAAGTTTTATGGAAGTATCACGCATACGTGCCCTACGCGGCCCCAATCTCTGGAGCCACCATACGGCGGTAGAAGCCATCGTCACCTGCGATGAAGCGGAATATTCAATTGCCAAATTAGTCGGCTTTGAAGACCGCTTGCGTGCTTTATTCCCCGAGTTAAGCATTTTGCAACCTACTGGACATAATGATGCTATCCCTATGGCACATGTGTTTGAATTAACGACACTCGGACTTCAAGCGCAAGCGGGATGTCCTGTCACATTTAGTCGCACGACCCAGACCCTGGAACCAGGAATTTTTCAGGTAGTCGTTGAATATACTGAAGAATCAGTCGGTAGGCTCGCGTTAGAATTAGCTGAAAAACTGATCGCTGCAGCCCTCAATAACAGTAGTTTTGACTTAAACGCAGCCCTTGAACAATTGCGTGAACTTGATGAAGACGTGCGCTTGGGGCCATCAACTGGTGCCATCGTCAATGCTGCTGTCGCTCGCAATATTCCATACCGCCGTTTAACGAATGGCAGTCTGGTTGCGTTTGGATGGGGTTCTCGCCAGCGTAAAATTCAGGCAGCAGAAATGGATGGCACCAGCGCCATCGCTGAAGCCATCGCGCAAGATAAAGAATTAACCAAAAAATTATTGCATGCAGCTGGTGTTCCGGTACCAATGGGACGCTCAGTTGATAGCCCTGACGACGCCTGGGCGGCCGCTTTGGAAATTGGTCTGCCAGTCGTTATCAAACCCAAAGATGGCAACCAAGGTAAGGGCGTGACCGTCAACGTTACCACGCGCGAACAACTTGAAGCTGGCTACCATGCTGCATCAGAATTCCGAGATGATATTCTGGTCGAGCGCTTTTTGCCGGGTAATGATTTCCGTCTTTTAGTCATTGGCGACAAATTAGTTGCAGCAGCACGACGTGACCCACCGCAAGTTGTTGGCGATGGCAAACAATCGGTTCGTCAACTGGTGGAGCAAGTCAATAAAGATCCACGTCGCGGTAGTGGTCACTCCACCTCGCTGACCAAAATTCGGTTTGATGATATCGCACTGGCAAGTTTGGCAAAGCAAGGATTTGAAGCAGAATCGATTCCTCCAAAAGGTCAACGTGTTGTATTACGCAACAATGCCAACTTATCGACTGGCGGCGCGGCGACTGACGTTACGGACGATGTGCATCCGGAAGTTGCCGCACGTGCTGTGGCCGCAGCCCAAATGGTGGGGCTAGATATATGCGGCGTCGATCTGGTGTGCGATAGCGTCTTAAAACCCATCGAGACACAACGCGGCGGCATCGTCGAAGTCAATGCCGCACCAGGCTTGCGTATGCATCTATCACCGTCGTTTGGCAAAGGTCGTGCAGTTGGCGAAGCCATTATTAGCGCGATGTTTGAAGAGGGAGAAGATGGCCGCATCCCCATCGTGGCAGTCACGGGCACTAACGGTAAAACAACGACGGTTCGTTTGATTGCGCATTTAATGACCGCTAGCGGCTTGCGCACAGGCATGACCAATACTGATGGCGTCTATGTGGAAGGCCGCCAAATCGATAGCGGCGATTGCAGTGGTCCACGCAGTGCGCGCAATGTTCTTTCGCACCCTGACGTTGATGCTGCCGTATTTGAAACCGCACGCGGTGGCGTCTTGCGTGAAGGTCTGGCTTACGATCGTTGTCAAGTCGCCGTCATCACCAATATTGGGTCAGGCGATCACCTTGGATTGAATTACATTACAACCGTCGAAGACTTGGCTGTATTGAAACGTGTGATCGTTCAAAACGTTGCCGACAATGGATATGCTGTATTGAATGCAGCAGATCCTATCGTCGCTAACATGGCAGCCAATTGCCCATCAGCGGTGATCTTCTTTGCCGCTGACAAACAACATCCAGTGATTGCTGCTCATCGTGCTCAAGGTAAACGCGCCATTTACGTCGATAATGGCAATCTCTTCGCTGCCGAAGGAAAATCACGCGAATATATTCCATTGACGGACATTCCAATCACCCGCAATGGCAGCATCGGATTCCAGGTAGAAAACGTCATGGCTTCCGTTGCTGCAGCATGGGCAGTTGGTATCGACTGGGAGCATATCCGTGCAGGCCTGAAAACGTTCGCTAACGAGGCAGATAACGCCCCCGGACGCTTTAATGTTTTCAGCTATCGAGGCGCTACTCTGATTGCGGATTATGGTCATAATCCAGATGCTATTTTGGCACTGGTCAAAGCGGTCGAAACCATGCCAGCACAACGCCGTTCTGTCGTTATTAGCGGTGCAGGCGACCGACGTGATCAAGATATCCGCCAACAAACTGAGATTCTTGGTGAAGCGTTCGATGATGTCATCCTGTATCAGGATCAATGTCAACGTGGACGTGCCGACGGTGAAGTCGTTGCCCTTTTGAGAGAAGGTCTTAAAAGTGCAAGTAAAACGAGTCGTATCGATGAAATAAATGGCGAATTTGTCGCTATTGATTTGGCGATGGATCGCCTGAACCAAGGTGATTTGTGCTTGATCTTGATTGATCAAGTTGAAGAGGCGCTCGCACATATCGCAAAGCGTGTCGCCCAAAGTTAAGACGATCTAACTTATCCAATCAGTACAAGAAAGCCGGACATGATTTGAAATTCATGTCCGGCTTTTTATTTATTCGTTTCATCAATCTGTATCAAACGATAGTGATCAGGCAGTCGCCTCTTTCACTGCGCCAACTGCGCGAAAAACGTTGGCACCGCTCGCTAGCATATACAAGCCACTACAAAAAAAGATGCTCGCGATTAGTTTGGGGAAAATACTAAAAGAAGCACCTGGAAAAGTTCGCCAAACAATCACACTGACGATAGGAAAAAACAGACCAAATAACATGCGACCAAACCAGCCGGCATTCCCTTCGGCGCCGGTCACGCAATTTTTATAAGCAAGCGCATTAAACATGCCACTCTTATTTTTTCCTGCCAGCACGACCTCATTGCCTTCGTTGATTAACACTGGCTCTTTGGATTTTAGCGTCACCTGCTTATCACCGATCTGAAATATCGCGATATGCGTCGTACTCACTTCGCTTTCATTGCCACCACTGATACTGACAGTATTGCGTACACTCGCAGCATGTCCTTTAAGTCTATCCATCCTTGTCTCCATCTGATTTTTTTTAGAATTTACTTCATTTTTTAACCTCAAAACATTACTGCCTGGTACTACCCTACATTGCTAAACCAAATACGATTTGTTCACTGGCGATTGCCTTAATCGCGGGCCCAAAACTACGGATGTTCGATAAAGTTGCATTGTGATGTGCCCGTATCATTGATGCCGGCGCATGATCTTTATCATGCGTTGTATGCGCGTCTGCCACAAGAATAACCGGAAAACCCAATGCTGCAGCGCGGCGTGTGGTGGTATCAACACAAAATTCACTGGCGTAGCCACAAATCAATAATTGCTCCGTTCCCCATTGTGCGAGCAAACCCGCTAAAGACGTTGCTAAAAAAGAGTCAGGAGTTGTTTTTCTGAGAATCACATCCCCTTCTTCAACAATCAGATTTTGTTCTAATTGCCAGCTTTCGCTACCAAATTCTAATGCTGAGTCACTTGCCTCATGCTGCACAAAAATGACCGGCGTTGCCGCATACCTGGCACGTTCTGCCAAGGCATTGATGCGCGAGATCACCGTATCAGCCTCGAAGGGTCTGGGTTCTGGATCGAATAATCCCCGTTGAACATCAATCACCAGCAAAGCAGATTTCATCAAGCACTATCCTTAGAAAAGACGAAAAAAATACTCCAGACTTACATCCATTCAGACGCCGCAAAAAAATATACCAGGGAGGAGTATTTATAAGAGTCAGCATAATATAAAGCTAATCAAAGGCTTTTACCAAAATACAAGGGGAGTATATGAAACGACACATCACAATCACAGTCCAAAAAGAACTAAAGAGACGGCCAAAAAAGTTTATCAAGTCTCAGACGAAAATATGAATATGGCGCGAAATGAGAGTCTCTCAAATCAGCATCGATCGACCGCCGGCTTCGGCAGCAAGAACCCCTGCCAACGGTAAATGCTTATTCGTAGAGATATCACCATCTGCCATTAACGACGTATAGCGCAAACAGCACACCCGCAAAAAAGATGAGAAATTATCGATGTGACCGCGAAATTGGGTCAGCTCATCGTAAAGCTTGGTAATTAATTGATTCGTTGTCATGCCATCGCGCTCAGCGATTTCATGTAAGGTGGCCCAGAACATGTTTTCGAGGCGAATCGACGTCACGACGCCGTGTAAGCGCAATGAGCGCGCTTTTGATTCGTACAGACCAGGATCCGCTTTAACAAAAATCTCACACATAGATTCTCCCGCATATCATCCAGAAAACATCTCAATGCCTACCACGCTCACCCTGCACTTCCCGCGTTGCATTGAGACCCCGGGCAGATTTCTCGCTCCCCGGAGCCAATGCCTGCTGGAATCATGCCATGGTGTTTCTGAATTATACGGTCAGTGCCAGTTTTACAAATGTATATTTGTACCTAACAAAGTCAAAAATTGCGCCATCCAGGCGGGATTTGCGGGCCATGCAGGCGCTGTCACAAAATTCTTGTCAGTTACCGCCTCTGTCACTGCAATCTGTGCATAGTGTCCACCAGCAGCTTCGACTTCTGGTTGGCATGCCGGGTACGCTGAACAACGTATTCCTTCCAAAACTTTAGCGGCAGCTAAAATCTGTGCGCCGTGGCAAACCGCCGCAATTGGCTTTTTATGCTGTGCAAAGTGTTGAACAATAGCAATCACGCGTGGATTAAGCCGTAAAAATTCCGGTGCCCGGCCGCCGGGAATCAGCAAGGCATCGTAATCTTGTTCGTTGATTTGGGCAAAATCATGGGTAATAGTGAAGCGATGTCCAGGCTTTTCAGTATATGTTTGCTGCCCCTCAAAGTCATGAATTGCAGTAATGATAAAATCCCCCGCAATCTTATCTGGACTTACTGCATGCACTTGATGCCCCACCGTTAGTAACGTCTGGAATGGCACCATTACTTCGTAATCTTCTGCAAAGTCACCGACCAACATCAGAATTTTTTTACTTGCCATGATATCTCCATTAAATTGAGTTTATTATTTAATAATTAAGCTTATCTATTGGTGCAAAAAAACAAGCAATACGATCAAAACGAGCGTATAAGCTTTGCCACCGTCAAGCTGATGACACCAAACGAGGGACATGGCTTAGCGAATTACTTCATCACCAAATAGAAAATCATTGTTATTCGAATTGTCTTGGCGGTGGTAATGACGGGCTACTACATATTTTTTAAATTTTTTTGCCATATGTAGCAATAAATATCAACGTTTTGGAGAGCAGCTTCAGCGCTAAACTGTTAGTCGTATTAAAACCAACAACAAACTTGCATGACGCGCCAAAAATCATCGTAAGAAGAACGTTTCATCATGGATTTCGTATAAAATTCATTTGTGCAACATTAGCTATGGTGCTGATGTTCCACGGCAAAGAGTACACGGAGACAAAATGCCAGAAGTTGCCTCAATATTTAAGAATAAAGTACTGCTGCTATCACAGACTTTTTTCATCAAAGACAATAAAGACGAATTATTACTTTGTGCACACAAGTATGATTTTGACATCTTGTTTTTTGATCAGATGAGCGACTTTGTCACCGCGGTTGAAGGCTCTGAAGGTAATGATCTTTTTGTTATCGATCTTGATGTGTTGTATAACATGCAAAATGACATGTCACAACAACGTCGCCAAACGATGTTTTTGAGCGATTTATTGCAGCGCATTCCAGCGCATCAAAACTACGTCTACCTTCAAACTGTCCGGCAAGGTGAGCGTTTTCTGTTACAGCAAAAATTAGTCGAAAGCAATTGCCTCGCCTATGCTGAAAAGCCAATTACCAATGATGTGCTGGTTGATAAGCTTTTTAATTTGTTTGGTCTTCATAAACGCGGCGAAACAAACACCATTGTCTACCTTGGCGAAAATGCACCGCTCGATAACGACATGTTGACGCATCACAGTGTTGAACTAATTCAATGCTATGACGCTCGTTCATTGCATCTGCGCGTTAAAGAGACGCAGCCAGACATCGTTTTAATCAATGAAGCGCAATACCTAAATACAGAAGCTCTGGTTCGCGTCCTGAAAAAGAATATTGAATTCGATCCGGGACGTGAAATTATCATGCTGCAAAATCAGCCTGAACCAACATTGGCACGCAAAGCGCTTGATAGTGGCTTTGATGAAATTTTGAATGCAACTGATAGTGACGTCCTGACACGCCAGGTGCTTAATCGAATTAATAAAATCCGTGCGAGCAAAGACCTGATCAGCCGCGATCGCGCGACTGGGCTACTGAATAAAGTAGGTCTGCAAAATAAAGCACTAGACATGATACGCCGCGCCGCACGCCTCGATAAACCGTTGGCTTATGGCATCATTGACATCGATAAGTTCAAAACTATTAACGATACGTGGGGTCATTATTTCGGTGACATCGTCATTAAGCGTTTATCTCTGATTTTATCGGCACAATTAGGTGAGTTCGACTTACTCAGTCGTTTCGGTGGCGAAGAATTTGTCGCCGTTTTTTGGGATTGCGATTTGGAGCAAGGAAAACAAAAACTAGACGCGATGCGTGAATCTTTTGGCAAAATCGCCTTTGAGGTCACCGCGGATGAAATCAAACATTTCAGCTTCAGTGGCGGTGTTGCTGATTTTCCAAGTTTTAAGACTGAAAACGATCTGTTCCTGCATGCAGACGCGATGCTCTACCAGGCAAAACAAGGGGGTCGCAATCAGATCTGCATTGGTGCGCCTGCTTCCAGACATTAAGCACCTTGCCATCAGCTCACCAGACATTCAACTAAGTTTGAAGCACAGTCCTCGACCTCAGTTAATTGGTCTTAATGCTTCTTAGTTTTACTTCGTTTCAAATACGGACAGAGCTATTCCAATAGAAGGTCTCAGCTCTATCCGTATCCAACACATTGATTACTTACCGAGTTGCGTCGGCATCGCGGGCGCGTTCTTCAACTTGATGTCTTGGTAAGTTTTTAGTTTTTCCATCACGTTATTAATTGCCGCATCCAGTTGTGGGTCATTGCCGCGATTTACTTCCGTCGGATCAAGATCAACATCGATATCAGGACTCACCCCCTCATTTTCAACGACCCATTTTCCTTCAGGTGAAAAAACCCGGAAAAATGGTACGACCAAGCTACCGCCATCAATCAATTCAGGATTCGCAGAAATACCAATCAAGCCGCCCCAGGTACGCTTTCCAATCAGACTTCCTAAACCAAGTCGCTTAAATGCATACGGTAAAAAGTCACCTCCAGAGCCAGCATCCTGATCAATCAACATGGCCTTAGGGCCATAAATTGCGGTGCCCGGAGACTCATAGACCAAGCCATCTCGATCTTTCCAACCGGCCAGATATTGGCGATTCAAGATGTCGGTTACATAATTGGCAGCCTGGCCGCCACTATTACGGCGATCATCAATAATCAAGGCTGTCTTATCTGCTTGCGCATAAAACATACGGTTGAAGTATTGATAGCCATCAGACCCTGTATCAGGCAAATACACATAAGCGACCCTACCGTTCGATTTACGTTGAACGTATTCACGATTTTTCTCTATCCATTGCCACTGACGCAAACTAGCTTCATTTGCAATAGGCTCGACGATGATGTCATGTGTCTTTTTGGATGCGAGGTCTCGACAGATGGTCAATCTGACTTGCTTATCCACGGTATTTTCAAATAGGGAATACACATTTGTTTGCGGATCTAAGGATTTACCATTGACTGCAAGAAGAAAATCACCTTCTTTCACATCGAGTCCTGGCACTGCCAGCGGCGCTTTCAAAAACGGATTCCAGCGGTCACCACGGAATATTTTAGCAATCCGCACATGCCCTTGTTCCAGACTGAAATCTGCACCTAACAAACCGAGCTCGGTACTGTTCTCGTGATGCACATCACCGCCACCGACCCGATTGTGACCAACCTGCAATTCGGCGATCATTTGCACCAATATGGTGTTCAAATCTTCACGCCGTTGAACATCTTTTAACAATGCATGATAGCGGCTATAGATCTTGTCCCAATCGATGCCATGCAAATTTGGATCGTAGAAAAATTCTTTTTCCATCCACCAGGTCTCATTAAAAATTTGCTGCCACTCTGCTCGTGGATCAATCCGCATTTTCAATCCAGATAAGCTGACCGCTTTAGGTTCAATTTTTTCAGCAGCGTCAGCAATTTCCAGCTTTGCACCCTCGGATCGCAACAAGATTTTTTTACCGTCAGCACTCAGGCTATAGTTTGCAATACCAATCTTGATTAATTTAGTTTTTTTATCGTCGAAATTGAAGCGCATTAAACTAGCGGAGTTCGCATTGCGTTCTTTCGGAGGATCATTGCTGATACCGGGTTGTGGATGATCCAGATAAAACAAGCCACCATCTGCAGCAACCAGCAAAGAATCAATATTCTTTTCCGCCACCGGCAAGGCAACGATTCGTTGCTGTATGTTTGCCAAATCAATGTGGACTGGCTTCACATTTTTTTTTGTTGCGTCGTCAGCTTTATTGCTCGACTTTTCGCCAGAACTGGCAGCCGCCTTTACATCATCTTTTTTTGCTTCGTTTTTTGCATCGTTTTTTGCATCTTTTTTTGCATCTTTTTTTGCATCGTTCTTATCTTCGTGTTCATCCTTTGAATTCTCGTCATCCGATTTTGGCAATAGCGGTGACTTTCCATTTGCAGCCAGCACTACAGCGTAAATACCGTTACGCAAAGGACGTTCTTGCGTTGACATATCCAGTCCAACCTGAGTCGGGCCAGAATTATTAGATGATGTGAAATATAAATAATCACCTTGCGCAAACGCAGGGTTATCCGCGTGACTCAAGCCATCCGTCAGCGGCGTATTCTTACCAGTTGTAAAGTCATGTAGTTTAATTTGCGAGAAATGATTCGCACCAACCACGGTATAGGCTAACCAACGGCTATCATTGGAAAATGAAAACGCTACGTGCGTGCGACGGGCGCTTTCGTCAATCGTTGACATCTTTCCATCTGCGATGTTCAATACAAAAATATGCAAATGATTGTCTTCAAACAGGATCTTTTGACTATCGGGAGACCAGCCCAATAAATGAAAATAGCCACTCTTTCCTAAGGAATAGGACTTAGCTGTATCAACACCAGTTTGTTCACGCAAAATAATGCTGTGATGGATACCAGCATCAGACAAATAGGCAATATGTTGACCGTCAGGGCTCCAAATTGCGTCCTTTTCCCTGATACCGTCGCTGGCCGTCAAATTGCGTACTGAACCATCTTTCACAGGGACAGTAAATACATCACCTCGCGCAGTGATCACAACACGTTTGCCAGTCGGTGACAAACTAGCGGAGGTAAGATTGGCACTGGCATCCTTCCATTGCGGACGCGCCTGATCCGTCTGACCAATTTGTGAACTCAAATCAATCGATAGATTGCGCGTAGTGCGGTTTTCAGTATTAAATTCTTTTAAAACACCACCGGCCTCATACACAATGGTCTTTCCAAATGTACTAAGGCTACGAACATCCCATTCAGTTTCTTTGGTCAGTTGTGTCACTGCTTTTGAACGACGATTATAGGAAAATAAATTAGCTGCGCCATCGTTACGATCAGAAATAAAATAGACATCGTCGCCGATCCAGACGGGTGCTTTATCAGTCGCATTTTCATGCGGAATTTTTTCTAATTGATTGGCTTTGACATCCATAATCCAGATTGGCGGCGTTGATCCTCCACGATGTTGGCGCCAACCGCTGTTACCGTTATAGGCCTGCGACATCGGTCGATAAGCAAGATATTTACCGTCCGCTGACCAATTGCCTTCATAGGCGATTGCCTGCATGACTTTATGCTCGAAGCCACCCTCAATGGAGACTTCATATAATTGTGTACTCCGACTGTTACTAATTTCACGCGCCGAAGAGAATAAGACACGTTTACTATCGGGACTCCAACCTACTGCCAAGTCGATACCCGGATGCCAGGTCAAGCGCTTAGGTGTACCACCCGTAGCGGGCATCACATAGACGTCAGTATTGTTGTCATATGAAGCTGAAAATGCGAGCCATTTACCATCGGGCGAAAATACCGGAGAAAACTCTGCAGCCGGATGGCTCGTCAAGCGAACTGGATGTTGACCGTCGCGATCGGCAAGCCAAATATCGCCGGCATACACAAAAGCCAGATGGTCACGTGATAAGCTTGGTTGGCTTAATAAACCAGTATCAGCGAATGCTAAGCCGCCAGAAAAGCTCGTGCTTACGACGAGGCTTATCAAGGTCATTTTTAATCGCTTTTGCATTATATTTGTCTCCGTTGTAGTTTGGACAGGCCTAGAACCAAGTCGATTTTGCGTTAAATTACATGCGTATTGAGAGTCAAAATCTCAAATTAGTTCAATAAAAACAATAATTTATCACTATTTTGCTTTCACCAGAGTGGCGTTTTCAGTATGTCAAACAAAAAAAATCCTGAGCCTCACCTCAGGATTTTTTCCGATACTGCTCCTATTATTTACCGGTAATAACACCGATGACATCATGCCCTCCGGCACCAAACAATAACTCTTTGAGATGTCCTAGTTGATCACGTACCTGTGCAGCTTTTTCAAACTCCAGATTTTTTGCATGATCCAGCATTAATTTTTCAAGACGTTTAATTTCGCGACTAATCTGCTTCTCGCTCATCATCTCGTACTTGGCCTGTTCTTGCGCCACTGCCAAATCTTCTTTCGCTTCTTGTGGATTGTAGACACCATCAATGATGTCTTTAATCTGCTTGCGAATACCCGTTGGCGTGATATTGTTTTCCAGATTAAATGCAAGCTGTTTGTTGCGGCGGCGTTCCGTCTCTCCCATCGCTCTGCGCATCGAATCCGTAATTTTATCGGCGTACAGAATTGCTTTGCCGTGCAAATTTCGGGCTGCGCGGCCAATAGTCTGAATTAAGCTACGCTCAGAACGCAAGAAACCTTCCTTGTCCGCATCCAAAATTGCCACCAAAGATACTTCGGGAATATCCAAGCCCTCACGCAGCAAGTTAATGCCGACTAATACATCAAAGGTTCCGAGGCGCAAATCACGAATAATTTCAACCCGCTCAACCGTATCTATGTCGCTGTGCAAATAGCGTACTTTAATACCATTTTCGCCTAAAAATTCGGTTAATTGCTCAGACATCCGCTTTGTCAACGTGGTGACTAAAACACGTTCGTTTTTCTTCACCCTATCGGTGATCTCTCCCATCAAATCATCCACTTGCGTCAATGCAGGACGAACTTCGATTTCCGGATCAACCAGTCCCGTGGGGCGCACCACTTGCTCGACCACTTGGTCGGCGTGTTGATGTTCGTATTCACCAGGTGTCGCGGAAACGAAAACCGTTTGACGCAATTTGCTCTCAAACTCGGCGAACTTCAGCGGGCGATTATCAAGCGCCGACGGCAGACGAAAACCATAATCTACCAAATTTGTTTTACGCGCGCGGTCGCCGTTATACATGCCGTTAAGCTGTCCGGTCAGCACATGCGACTCATCCAGAAACATGAGTGCATCTGCGGGCAAATAATCCACCAATGTCGGCGGTGGCTCACCCGCTTTGGCACCACTCAAATGCCGGGAATAGTTTTCAATCCCCTTGGTAAAACCAATTTCGGCCATCATTTCTAAATCGAAGCGAGTGCGCTGTTCGATCCGCTGCTCTTCAATCAATTTATTCTCACGACGGAAGAAGTCCAATCGTTCACGCAATTCTTCTTTAATCGTTTCAATGGCGCGAAGAACGGTTTCGCGTGGCGTCACATAATGCGATCCCGGATAGACGGTAAAGCGGGCGATTTTTTGTTTAATCCGTCCGGTCAATGGATCAAATAATTGCAGATTCTCAATTTCGTCATCGAACATTTCCACGCGCACGGCCAATTCAGCATGTTCAGCAGGAAAAATATCAATCGTGTCGCCACGGACGCGGAAAGTGCCACGGCCAAAATCAACTTCATTACGGGAATATTGCATTTGGATCAAGCGCGCAATCACATCTCGCTGACTGACTTTATCCTTGGTTCGCAACGTCAAAATCATCTTATGGTATTCGCTGGGATTACCAATACCGTAAATTGCCGAGACTGTGGCAACAATAATAACGTCGCGCCGCTCCATCAAAGATTTCGTGCATGACAAACGCATTTGCTCAATATGTTCATTGATTGCCGAATCTTTCTCAATGAACAAATCACGTTGTGGGACATAGGCCTCTGGCTGGTAATAATCGTAGTAGGAAACAAAGTATTCAACCGCGTTACGTGGAAAAAATTCACGAAATTCACTATACAACTGCGCCGCCAGCGTCTTATTTGGGGCAAAAATAATAGCTGGCCGACCTGTCCGCGCGATTACATTGGCCATCGTGTAGGTTTTACCCGAGCCGGTGACACCCAATAATGTTTGAAAAAAAAGGCCATCTTCAATCCCTTCTACCAATTTGGCGATCGCTGCTGGTTGGTCACCTGCGGGTTGAAACATCTGGTACAACTGAAAAGCTGAATTGGGAAAGGAAATAAACTTTGATTCATCCAAAGTTTCAGATAAAGCGACTGAATTCACTGGTGCTACCGCCATGATGCTCCTACCTTTGTTAAAATATGAGGCTGTCATAGAACTTACTCAAACAGGCTGCTTTGCGTCATACCCTCACGCAACTCGTGCGCCATTGGTATTGATCCGTACCATCGTCTTTGGCTTATCTAGCCAGAAAGTTTTTGCGTAAGTTTTATGTGTTGCAATACTGACTACTATTATTAATTCATACCAACCTTCGCTGTCGACAACGACAGACAATTATCCATATTATCACGATGACCGCTCTTGCCTCCTCCCCTCTGTTTTCTGCCATCGAAATGGCACCGCGTGATCCTATCCTTGGGATCACGGAAGCCTTTAATGCCGACAAAAACCCAGCCAAGGTCAATCTTGGTGTCGGTGTGTACTACGACGATAACGGTAAAGTTCCATTATTAGAATGCGTTAAAAAAGCCGAAGCCATATTGATTGAAAAGTATGCACCACGCACCTACTTACCAATCGAAGGGCTGGCTGCTTACGATAAAGCGGTTCAGGAATTGGTCTTTGGCGCAGACAGTGCCGTTGTCACAGAAAAACGTGCGATCACCGCTCAAGCAATTGGTGGTACAGGTGCCCTCAAATTAGGTGCAGACTTCCTGCAACGCTTCTCTCCGAATTCCGAAGTCTGGATCAGTGATCCAAGCTGGGAAAACCACCGCGCATTATTTGAATCCGCAGGATTTAAGGTCAATGCTTACCCTTACTATGACGCCAGCACCCGTGGTGTGAATTTTGCCGGGATGCTTGATGCACTCAATACCATGCCAACCGGCTCTATCGTGCTGCTGCACGCATGCTGCCATAATCCTACCGGTGCAGACTTAACAGATGAGCAATGGACACAAGTCATCAGCGTCGTTACACAACGCGGATTGATTCCATTCCTCGACATGGCTTACCAAGGTTTTGGTGACGGTATTGAAGCGGATGGCCAAGTAGTACGCCGTTTTGCCGAAGCCGGCGGTGCTTTATTTGTGTCTAACTCATTTTCAAAATCCTTCTCGTTGTACGGCGAGCGGGTAGGCGCTTTGAGCATTGCTGCCAGCAGCGCCGAAGAGGCAGCGCGTATTCTTTCGCAATTAAAACGGGTAATCCGCACCAACTACTCGAATCCCCCATCCCATGGCGGTCAAGTTGTGGCAACCGTTTTAGCCACGCCCGAATTGCGCCAATTGTGGGAAGAAGAATTAGCCGCCATGCGCGTTCGAATTCGCGAGATGCGTAAGGCGTTTGTCGAAAAATTAAAGACCCATGCGCCTCAGCAAAACTTTGATTTCGTCATGCAACAACGCGGCATGTTCTCGTACTCTGGCCTGACGAAGGAACAAGTCGGCCTGCTCCGTGACAACAATTCTATTTATGCGGTCGACACCGGTCGTATTTGCGTCGCTGCATTAAACAACAAGAACATCGATCAAGTTATTGCATCGATTGCAAAGGTTTTGTAATTGAAAAAGTGCCGAACCGTTGACAACTAAGGCTTCGGCGCATATAATCTTTGTCTCTGTTCCCTGATAGCTCAGTCGGTAGAGCGACGGACTGTTAATCCGCAGGTCCCTGGTTCGAGTCCAGGTCGGGGAGCCACAGAATTCGAAGTACGTAGTGAACTTAATAAAAAATCACTGCAAAAAAAGTTTTACGAAGATTTTATCTTCTATTCCCTGATAGCTCAGTCGGTAGAGCGACGGACTGTTAATCCGCAGGTCCCTGGTTCGAGTCCAGGTCGGGGAGCCAAATTTTTAGGGCTTAACATTTTTGTTAAGCCCTTTTTCTTCGCCAGAATTTTTTGAAGCTATTTGAAGTGATTGGAAACTACTTTGGATAGACCTCGATTTTTTCAGGTTCGTGCATTCCAAGCAATTGAAATGTCACTTCCAGACACCGCTGCCAGTCTGTTTCAGTGTGGTCAGCTCCCCAGCAGTTCTTAAGTTCTACATCGATATTCTATTGCTGAATCTCGCTTTGTTAATCCATACGATAACTTATCCATAGTTCCGACAGGGCCCGCGGCACTATGTTCCATGCATGGCGATGACGATTGACGAGTGCGAGATTTCAGCCTTCCCCTTCTTTTTTATCCTTTCGTCGACTATCCTGTCTATTGAGCAAAATTTGCTACCCTTACGCCTAACGTACAATTAGTCCTAACCGTCATAACCGCGTCACATTTGTAGATTAATCTTGCCGTAAATCAAGTTTTTCCGATCGCATTTTTAGTTACAATCATATCGTGCCCAAACTCATCTCCCCTGCGATTCGTCTGATGCAAGGTTTTCGCATCGGACACAAAGTTGCTTTTGTTGCCACCGCATTTGCTATCCCTCTGTTCGTGGTCGTCGCGTTGTTATTTAGCGAAATGCAGACAGAAGTGGCCGCTGCCAAGAAAAAACAAACGGCGATTCAACAGATTCAAGAGTATCAATCTCTGCAAAGTGAAATCAGAAAATACCGTGCTCTGGTACACATGCAGACAACAGGAAACAAGCAAATTGCTGATGCAATCAGCGCAAATAAATTAAGCACCGAAAAAGTAGCAAATAAACTTAGTGATAAAGGCGCCTCGGAGGAATTCAAAAAACAGTGGCAAAGCATCACTTCCAAACAAGCATCAATGAAATCTGCTGAAAGTTTTGCCCAATACAGCAAATTGCTCGATGCTCTACATCAAAAAATAACAAGCACCGCCTACAGTAGCAAATTAGCGCTGGACAGCGATTTCACGACGCATGAGTTAGCAGGAATTTACCTGACCAATGTGCCATCGATTACCGACAAATTATCAGTAATGGCTGGTCGCGGTGCCGCTTATATTGATAGCGGTCTGTTTGAAGCTGGCGAGGACGTTACGTTGAATTCATTACAGATGTTAGCGCGTCAAGAAATCAAACAATTAACAGAACAAACGCAATCACTTGAAAAAGAAAATCCGTCCTATAAAGCGAATCTGGATAATTTGCGCGCAAACTTGGGACTAAGTCTGAAGTTCCTTGATCGTGCGCAGGACGAAGTACTGGCATCGGTGAATCAAAGTTCTGGCAATGCCTTCCTGGCAGCAGGTCAGGAAGGCATTGATAAATTATTCGAATCAGAAAGTGCATTATCACAACTCGTCAATGCACGATTAGAATCCCACATCACAGAATTAAATCATAAGATTTTTAGAATGTTTGGGGCAATTATTGTCCTCGTTTTATTGGCGGGCTACTTCTTATTAGGTATTTATTTTTCATTCGCTCGAGATATTGCGATACTCGCGACTGCTATTGCGAAAACCGCTGACGGCGACTTACAACATACAGCGACGAGTGACGGAAAGGATGAGCTTGCCCAACTAATCAATGCGATCGGAAAAATGAATCTTGGCCTAAGCAACCTGGTCGACAACATCCGCACAGGCGCAGAAAATATCAATAACATAGCCAAAGAGATCTACGAAGAAAACATTGACTTAGCAAGCCGCACGGAGCATCAGGCTGGCGCACTACAACAAACGGCGAGTTCAGTTGAAGAACTCACCAGCACCATTAAGGAGAACGCAGGCAACCTGTCGCAAGCAAGCTCCCTGATAGATTCATCGGCAGAATCAGTACAGCATGGCTTACAAGTCATGGAAAAAGCAATAACGACGATGCAAGACGTCACGGCGACATCACGTAAAATTTCCGAGATCATTGGTGTTATGGATGGAATTGCATTCCAAACAAATATTCTGGCCCTAAATGCCGCAGTCGAAGCAGCACGTGCTGGACAGGAAGGTCGTGGCTTCGCAGTAGTTGCGAGTGAAGTTCGAAATCTTGCACAGCGAAGCGCCAATGCCGCCAAAGAAATCAAAGGTTTAATTGTATCTTCCGGCGAGGCGATTCAAAACGGCAGCAACATGATCAATACTGCTGGCAAGACCATGCGCGAGATTGCAGAGAACGTCGATCAGGTCACTGATTTAATCAAACATGTCAGCAGCGCAAGCCAAGAACAAAGTGCTGGCATCTCTAACGTTAATGAGGCAATCAACAGCATCGATGAGATCACTCAGCATAACGCCGCCTTGGTCGAACAAGCAAGCAAGTCGACGAACAATCTGGAAGGCCAGGCGAGCGAATTAAATGCTGCTGTCAGCGTGTTCAAAACCCAGCATTCAAGCTATGAGCAAAGCGCTACTGTAAAGCTCGTAAAAAAGATGCGTGGCACTGAGATTAAACCTAAGAAAAATCATCTGAAGAGAATCGCTTAAATTAAGTGAAAGCTGTTGGCAAAAAAAATCCCCGACCAATGATCGGGGATTTTTTTTCAAGCCTGGATTAGGGTACTAAGAGTGTCAGTATATCCCGCAACTCATCTCTGATTTGATGCAAATTAACTGGAATTTCATCCGGCTCATCAACGTTCACCTGTAATCGCCCAGAACTCGCGAGTAGCTTATTACGTGCGCCATTAATTGTGAAGCCCTGCTCATACAATAGCTCACGAATGCGGCGTATTAACAAGACTTCATGATGTTGATAGTAACGCCGATTACCTCGGCGCTTAACCGGCTTTAGTTGAGAAAACTCTTGCTCCCAATAGCGCAATACATGTGGTTTTACACCACATAATTCACTCACCTCGCCTATTGTAAAATAGCGCTTAGCTGGAATCGGTGGCAAAACGACAGTTTCAATCTTAATTTCAGTCATGGGTATGTTTAAGCGGCATGAGCAAGAGGTTGAACACTAGCATCATCAACCATGCCTTTCAACTTCTGACTAGCATGGAAAGTTACAACACGACGGGCGGTGATAGGAATTTCTTCGCCGGTCTTTGGATTTCGCCCCGGACGCTGAGGTTTATCACGTAACTGAAAATTGCCAAAGCCTGACAATTTTACGGCTTCACCCCTCTCCAAGGCATCGCGAATTTCATCGAAAAAAGTTTCAACCATATCTTTGGCTTCGCGCTTATTCAAGCCAACTTGCTCAAAAAGCAATTCAGCTAACTCAGCTTTGGTCAGGGTTGGCAATTCTTTTTCCGCCTGAGAACGCGCCCTCGCTTGTAGCATCGCACGGTTTAAATCAGCATCCAAAACCGATTGAAATTCAGCGGAATTTACGTCATTCATTATCAAACTCATCTAATCTTTATCAGGCAATGCCAGTTATGCAATTAACGTAACTTAGCCGAAAACTTCTGGCCAGCCGCGGAGGTCAGAGCAGCCATTGCCGTTTCAACTCTGTCATCTTGTAAGGTAGTTTGAGTATCTTGCAAGCTAAAGCGGAATGCAAGACTTTTTTCATCTGCTTCCAAACCTTTACCGCGATATTCATCAAACAAAACAATGGCTTGCACAATTTTACAGACTTCATTATTGTGCGCTTCCGCCTTAAATACATCGAGCAAATCTTGCACCGCAACGCCTTGTTTTACGACCAATGCCAGATCACGTGTGACCGCCTGGAACTTAGAAATCTCATGGTAAACCGGGACACTCACTGTCTGCAATGCTAAAGTTTCCACTTCAAATACCACCGGTGCCAATGGCAGGTCATATTTTTGTTGCAGGCGCGGATGTAATTCACCAATGAAGCCGATGTGTTTACCATCACATTCTATGCTTGCGCTACGTCCAGGATGCAATGCAACGTGTTCAGTTTTGACAAAACGTAAAGCTTTAGGTGCAAACAAAGCCTCTAAGTCGGCTTTCACATCAAAAAAGTCGACGTTGCGCTGTGCTGCGCCCCACTGCTCTTCTACAACCGGCCCATAGGCCAGCGCAGACAGATGCTTAGGTTGATGATAACCAGCGACCGACAAAGCACCATCAGCGACCGCCTGATCACGCAAATAGACTGCACCGATTTCGAAAATACGGACGCGGTTAACTTTACGGTTCAGGTTGTAACGTGCATTCGCGATCAGGCTACCGATCAGATTCGTGCGCATCACACCCATCTGGCTTGCAATGGGATTCAATAATTTGATCGGCGCATCGTTACCTGCAAAGTCTTTTTCCCATGCTTCTTCGACAAAGCTATAGTTGACGACTTCTTGATAATCCTGATCTGCGATTAAACGACGAATTGCAAACAATGAACGCTCATTTTCAGGTGCGATCAACATCGCGCTGGCAGCCACAGGTGGCAAAGCAGGGATATTTTCAAAACCATAAACACGCGCTACTTCTTCGATCAGATCTTCTTCGATTTCGATATCGAATCGATATGATGGCGGCGTCACCAGGAACTCCCCATCCTGATGCGTGAATTGCAAATTCAAACGCGTAAAAATATCCGCAATCGCAGCATCAGTCAGAGGTACACCGATGACTTTTTGTGCACGAGCAGTACGCAATTTAACTGGCAAACGCTGTGGCAGATTGACGATCTGATCATCCACTGGCCCAACCTTGACTTGCTCAGTGCCACCGCAGATTTCAACGATCAAAGCAGTAATACGTTCGATGTGCTCAACGATGTTTTCGAAGTCAACGCCACGCTCAAAACGATGTGCGGCATCGGTAGAGAAATTGAAACGACGAGACCGACCTTGAATTGCGTTCGGCCACCAGAATGCGGCTTCCAGATAAATATTTTGCGTATCCAGTGTCACGGAAGTTGAATCACCACCCATGATACCAGCCAGAGATTCAATCTCTTTATCGTCAGCAATGACACCGATCCATTCATCAACCTCAACGGTATTGCCGTTCAGCAGCTTGACTGACTCGCCAGTTTTACCCCAGCGCACATCCATTCCACCGTGAATCTTATCGAGATCAAATACGTGTGAAGGACGACCTAGTTCTAACATCACATAGTTAGAGATATCGACCAATGCAGAGATAGGACGCTGACCACTGCGCTCCAGACGCTGCTTCATCCATTCTGGCGTTGCCGCTTTCGCGTTCACGCCGCGTATTACGCGACCACAGAAGCGACCGCATAAATCTGGCGCGGAAACTTTGACTGGCAAAATTTCATCCAGTGTTACCGGAATTGCCTTGGTCGTAGGCAGATGCATAGGTGTGCCCGTCAAAGCAGACACCTCACGTGCCACACCTAATACGGACAAGCAATCCGCTTTATTTGGGGTCAGCTTGATGGTGAATTTCAAATCATTGAGCTGATAGTAATCACGGAAATTCTGACCAACTGGCGCATCCGCCGGCAGATCCATCAAACCACCGGCATCATCCGATAATTTCAATTCGCGGGCGGAGCACAACATACCTTGCGATTCAACGCCGCGCAGCTTACCAACTTTAATTTCGAATGGCTTACCGTCCGCGCCTGGTGGCAAAATCGCGCCAGCCATCGCACATGGCACACGCATGCCGACGCGCACGTTAGGCGCACCGCAAACGATGTTTAACAAGGTGCCAGTACCAACATCTACCTGACAGACATTCAAGCGATCCGCATCAGGATGCTTAGCGATTTCGCGAATTTCCGCGACAACAACATTATTAAAAGGAGGAGCCACAGGCTCAACTTCTTCGACCTCTAAGCCCGACATGGTCAACAGATGAGAGAGTTCATCCGAGGACATTTTCGGATCAACCATGGTACGAAGCCAGTTTTCAGAAAATTGCATAATTCAGCCGTCTAATGTGAGATGCCTGAGCGCAGTGCGCTCGAAAAATTTAGTTGAATTGCTTCAGGAAGCGCAAGTCGCCTTCATAGAACAGGCGCAGATCGTTGACGCCATAACGTAACATCGTCAAACGTTCGAGGCCTGAACCAAAAGCAAAGCCGATATAAGTTTCCGGATCAAGACCCATGTTGCGAATCACGCTAGGGTGCACTTGACCAGAGCCGGAAACTTCAAGCCAACGACCTTTCAACGGACCGCTACCGAAAGCGATATCGATTTCGGCCGATGGTTCTGTAAATGGGAAGTACGATGGACGGAAACGAACCTGCAAATCATCGGTTTCAAAAAAAGCTTTGACGAAGTTCAGATACACACCTTTCAGATCGGCAAAGCTGATATTTTCTGCAATCCATAAACCCTCAACCTGATGGAACATCGGTGAGTGCGTTGCATCGCTATCGACGCGATAAGTGCGGCCTGGTGCGATGACTTTGATCGGCGGTTTGTTCATGCGCGCATAACGCACTTGCATAGGGCTAGTATGAGTACGCAGCAATAACTGCTTACCTTGACTATCTTTGCCATCAATATAAAACGTATCTTGCATAGAACGCGCCGGGTGATTTTCCGGGCTGTTTAATGCAGTGAAGTTGGTCCAGTCGGTTTCGATTTCCGGACCATCGGCCACGTCAAAACCAATCGAACGGAAAATTTCTTCTACCCGTTGCCAGGTACGCATCACAGGGTGAATCCCCCCCACGCCACGGCCGCGACCAGGTAAGGTCACGTCGATCGCTTCTGCGTTCAGACGTGCTTGCAATTGGGCATTGGCGAGCGCATCACGGCGCTCTGTCAATGCTGTTTCAATTTGCACTTTGGCGGCGTTAATGACCGCGCCTTGTGTCTTACGTTCATCTGGTGAGAGTTTGCCCAGACTTTTCATTTGTTCGGTAATCTGGCCACTTTTGCCCAGATATAAGGCTTTCGCATTTTCCAGCGCAGCGGCATCTGCTGCCGCAAGAAAATCAGCACAGGCTTGGCTGACGATTTGGTCTAAAGGGTTCATGCGTTGTTCCCGCTTACAAACTGATAATGATAGAACTTTTACAAAATTGATCCAAGCAGAGGTTCTGCGACACTAAGAAAAATATCTTTAGCACATTCACCAGGCCAGAGCAGATTAATAAAAAGTTCTCAATGCGCTGAAAACAAAACGGGGCATAGGAATCAACCTCTGCCCCGCTTGATAGATGCGATATGCAGAACATATCGCAAGCGACTACAAATTACTAATTACGCAGCCAGGTTGGCTTTAACTTGATTAACAATCGCAGCAAATGCTGGTTTGTCCATCACAGCCATGTCTGCCAGTACTTTACGGTCGAGTTCAATAGAAGCTTTTTTCAAGCCATTCATGAACACGCTGTAAGTCATACCGTGTTGACGTGTTGCTGCGTTGATACGAGTAATCCACAGTGCGCGGAATACGCGTTTCTTGTTGCGGCGATCGCGGTATGCGTATTGGCCAGCGCGCATAACAGCTTGCTTAGCAATACGGTAAACCTTACTACGACGACCACGGTAACCTTTTGCAAGGTTTAAAACTTTCTTATGACGGGCACGAGCTGTAACCCCACGTTTTACTCTAGGCATAATAACTCCTTAATAATGAGTATGAGGTTAAGCTGTAGGCATCATGCGCATTACGGATACCATGTTGGTGTCATGAACACCTACGGAACCGCGCAATTGACGTTTGTTTTTGGTAGTTTTCTTAGTCAAGATATGACGTTTGAAAGCTTGACCGCGTTTAACGGTACCACCTGGACGTACGCGGAAGCGCTTTTTTGCGCTGCTTTTCGTCTTCATTTTTGGCATAGCACTATCTGTCTATTACGACAGCCTCATTTTATATGATGGTAGGTGGCAGCAACGATCGCTACTCTTGGATGCCTACTTCTCACTTATGTGACCTGCTACTTTCATAGCAGGTCTTTCGCAATACGCATCAAACGCACATCGCAAAATTCTTTTTTTACTACTTTAAAACAAATTACTTCTTTTTCTTCGGCGCCAGAATCATGACCATCTGACGACCTTCCATTTTTGGAAATTGCTCTACCTGACCATACGGTTCCAGATCCAGCTTCAGACGTTCGAGAACGCGCATACCGATTTCCTGGTGCGCCATTTCACGACCACGGAAACGCAGAGTGATCTTGGTTTTATCGCCATCATCAAGGAACTTGATCAAATTACGCAGTTTGATGTTGTAATCACCATCATCAGTACCAGGGCGGAATTTCACTTCTTTCACCAAAATGACTTTTTGTTTCAATTTGGCTTCATGAGCTTTCTTCTGCTCTTGGTACTTAAACTTGCCGTAATCCATCAAACGACAAACTGGAGGTTGCGCGGTTGGTGCAATCTCCACCAAATCCACATTAGCCTCTTCGGCCAAGCGGAAGGCTTCACCCAGTTTAACGATCCCCAGAGGTTCGTTATCAACGCCAGACAAGCGCACTTCAGGCGCGGTAACTTCACCGTTGATACGATGTGTTCTTTCGGTAGCTATTGCAGTTTCCTTTAAAAAATAAAATCTTCACCGTGCCATCTCCCTCAAAAAGGGAGATTGCTGACTGATCTGTTAAACCTTGTTTGCTATCTCGTCTTGAAGGCGAGAAATGAAGGCATCCAGAGGCATTACCCCCAGATCCAGATTGCCACGCGTACGCACAGCCACTGTGTTGGCATCCCGTTCTTTATCGCCAATTACTAAGATGTAAGGTAATTTTTGAATAGAATGCTCGCGTATTTTATATGTAATCTTCTCATTACGCAAATCAGTATTTACTCTAAACCCTTGTTTTTTCAGGTTTTCTGCAACTTCCTTAGTATATTCTGCTTGCGACTCAGAGATATTCAACACAGAAACTTGCACTGGCGCCAACCATAAAGGCAAGGCTCCAGCGTGATTTTCTATCAAAATACCAATAAAACGTTCCATAGAACCAACAATTGCCCGGTGCAACATAACAGGCACTTTGCGGCTATTGTCGTCAGCGACATATTCCGCCCCCAGACGTCCTGGCATGAAGAAGTCAACCTGCATCGTCCCAACTTGCCATGGACGACCCAAGCTATCTTTCAGGTGATATTCAATCTTAGGACCATAAAACGCCCCCTCACCTGGCAATTCTTCCCACTCAGTTACGCCGCAGCTACGCAAGCCCGCACGTAGAGTCTCTTCTGCTTTATCCCAGATTTCATCAGTACCAATGCGATTATCTGGACGCAGAGCAAGCTTGATAGCGATATTTTTGAAACCAAAATCATGATAGACCTTCATGGCCTGTGGATGGAATGCGATTACGTCATCCTGAATTTGCTCTTCAGTACAGAAAATATGTCCATCATCCTGAGTAAAACCGCGTACACGCATGATGCCATGCAAAGCACCAGATGGCTCATTGCGATGACATTGGCCGAATTCACCAAAGCGCAAGGGCAGATCACGGTAGCTCTTCATACCCGAATTAAAAATCTGCACGTGACCAGGACAATTCATCGGCTTGAGCGCATACGCACGGTTTTCCGATTCAGTGATGAACATGTTGTCTTTGTAATTAGCCCAGTGACCGGTCTTATTCCACAGACTACTATCAAGAATCTGTGGCCCCTTCACTTCCTGATAACCACAGTCTTGATAGACTTTCCGCATATACTGCTCAATTTGTTGCCAGATAGTCCAGCCTTTTGCATGCCAAAATACAAGACCAGGTGCTTCATCCTGGAAATGGAACAAGTCCAATGCTTTACCAAGTTTGCGGTGATCACGCTTTTCCGCCTCTTCCAGCATATGCAAGTATTGTTCTTGATCTTCCTTTTTAGCAAATGCAGTGCCGTAAATACGTTGCAACATTTCGTTTTTGGAATCGCCGCGCCAGTACGCGCCAGCCAACTTCATCAACTTGAACACTTTCAATTTACCAGTCGACGGCACATGAGGGCCGCGACACAAATCAGTGAAGCTGCCTTCTGTGTACAAAGAAACATCCTGATCCGCCGGAATCGATTCAATGATTTCCGCCTTATACGCCTCACCAATCGACTTAAAGTAAGCAACCGCCTCATCGCGCGGCAAGACCTTGCGAGTAACTTGCTCATCCTTCTTAGCCAATTCAGCCATTTTCTTTTCAATCAACACCAGGTCATCGGGTGTGAATGGCCGCTTGTACGAGAAGTCATAGTAAAAGCCGTTTTCAATCACCGGGCCGATCGTGACCTGCGCCTCGGGAAACAACTCCTTCACAGCGTAAGCCAACAAATGCGCTGTCGAGTGACGAATCACGTCAAGACCATCTACATCTTTATCAGTGACAATCGCCAGCTCGACATCATTCTCAATTAAATAAGACGTATCAACCAACTTACCATCAACACGACCAGCCAATGCAGCCTTGGCCAGACCCGCACCAATGCTGGCTGCAACTTGCGCAACCGTTACCTGCGCATCGAATTGTCGTTGCGAACCATCAGGAAGTTTTACTGAGACCATATCACTCTCCAAAGAGAAAGAAGTTTGCTAAAAAAGGGAATTAAAAAATGCAGACGAAAAAAAAGCACGGCTAGCCGTGCTTTTTCACATTTGATACCGACGAAAAAGATCCTCGACTAGAGTCGCTCCCAAACCATTTGCGTGGTAGTTCGCGGTGTCATAACCAGGATGCCTTTCTCGCTCTTATCTAAAGGTACTACTAAATTCTATGGTAGACACGATTGGACTCGAACCAACGACCCCTACCATGTCAAGGTAGTGCTCTAACCAGCTGAGCTACGCGTCTAAAGAAACGAGAGTATAGCAGAAACAGGGAAATAATTACTAGCCCCCAAGGGCACTTTTTTCCATAACGCCTGATTTTCAGGCTAAATTGGCCAATCCTGAAACGACATCCATGTTACTGGCGTCGCACTTCTTGCACTCCATTGACTTCCCGGATGACCGTTAATGCCTTCTGTAACTGTGTTGTGCCACCGATTTCCGCCGTGAATGACATCCTCGCCTGCCCTTTTGCGCTCTGTGTATTCACGCCGATAACATTAATTTTTTCGCGTGAAAAGACTTCCGAAATATCCCTTAATAAGCCCTGACGATCTTGAGCAAGAACAAATATATCCACCGGATAAACAGTGTCTTTAACTTGCTCGCCCCAAGTTGTCTGAATAACGCGTTCAGGCGCTTTATTTCGCATTTCTGCAAAATTTTTACACGTCAATCGGTGAATAGAAACGCCTTTACCGCGAGTTACAAAGCCAACAATACTATCTGGCGGAGCAGGCTTGCAGCATCGCGCCAATGCTGTCATCAAACCATCAGTGCCGACGACAAGCACACCTGACTTAGCGCCCTGAGTAACGCTCGACGGCCTGCTTTTATTAGTAATATGCAGTTCATCGGGTAATTCTATGGGTGCATTGTCACGTAAAACCGTTTCAATCTGACGTAAGCTAAATTCCTCTTTACCTACTGATAAAAATAACTCGTCAAGCGCCGCAAATCCTAGCTTACGTGCAAGCTCTTCGAGATTCACTGCTGTTTTACCTTCTCGCTGCAGCGTCTTCTCAACTAAAGTGCGCCCATACGATAAAGTCTCTTGCTGATCGATGGCATTAAACCAGGCGCGGATCTTAGTGCGAGTTCGGGTACTGACAGAATACTCCGGACTAAGCCAGTCGCGTGATGGCCCCGTTTGCGATGATCCGGTTTTCAAGGTGATGATTTCAACGGTTTGACCGTTTTGTAGCCGCGTATTCAATGGCACCATGATGCTGTCAACCCGCGCACCACGGCACCGATGCCCCACATCCGTATGTAGCTGATACGCAAAATCCACAGGGGTTGCGCCACATGGCAACTCAATGACGCGGGCTTGCGGCGTCAACACATAAATTCGGTCATCAAGACTCGCTGCCTTGAGTTTCTCAACCCATTCACGTTGTACTTCTTCATGTTCAACGACGGCGTCGGCAATATCCGTTTTCCAAGCGAGCAATTGGCGTAGCCAGGCGATTTTTTCATCGTACTCCTGGGCGGTAAAATTAGAACCGCCACTTTCTTTGTAACGCCAATGTGCAGCGACGCCGTATTCTGCAAACTGGTGCATTTCGCGGGTACGAATCTGCACTTCCAAGGGCCGTCCATCCTCCACCACAACGACCGTATGCAACGACTTATAGCCATTGGATTTGGGGCGCGAAATATAATCATCAAACTCTTTAGGAATAGGCGCCCAAGCGTTGTGCACAATGCCCAAAACGGTATAACAATCTTTGATATCGTCGACTATCACACGGAAGGCACGCACATCATAAAGCTCATCAAAATGAACCGACTTTCCTTTCATTTTTTTCCAGATGCTGTAGATGTGTTTAGGTCGACCACTCACCTCCGCTTTTACTCCGGCCGCTTTCAGTTCAGTGGTCAAGCGTGCGATCGCATTTACGACAAAACTTTCTCGCTCAACTCGCTTCTCTTCAAGCATTTTGGCAATACGTTTATACTGCTCCGGCTCAAGAAACCGGAACGACAAATCTTCAAGCTCCCACTTTAATTGCCACACACCGAGCCGGTTCGCCAAGGGCGCATACAAATCCATGGTCTCACTTGCATATTGCTTTGTCGACGCATCCTCACGTTTGGACTCAGCAAAATAACGTAAAGTGGTGACACGGGACGCCAAACGCACTAGCACCACCCGCATATCGGTTGCCATTGCGAGCACCATCTTGCGCAAGGTTTCCATTTGCACAGCGGCTTTTTCAGCCGCATCTTTGCCGCGACCAGCATCGCGTTGCGTCAATGCAGCTTCACGCAACTTCATCAAACGTCGAACCCCGATGACTAAATCTGCGATTTCCTTTCCAAATCGGGTTTCGATTTGCGGGACTACGTCCGGACATAATTCTGGTAACTCAAAGAGCACAGCAGCAATTCTAGAATCTACGTCCGTTCGCAGCATTGCCAAGGTCGAGACGACACCCAGCACAAATTGCAAAGCGTTCTGTTCTGTGACAACCGAACGTTCAGCGTAAAAAGGCGTAACGAACTCAATCGCAGAAATGAGTCGCTCTTTATCTGCATCTGACAAGCCGTCAGACAAGTGTGATGCGGAAGCGAAAATGGAGGTCGATACCATACGAATCTTTACGTTTGTGCGGCTGTTACAATGATTTCAATCAACCATTCTGGACTTGCTAATTTTGCCTCAACGGTTGCTCTTGGAGGTGAGTTGCCAGGTGCAACCCACTGATCCCAGACTTGGTTCATTTCAGCAATCAGTGAAATATCAGATAAAAAAATCTGACAAGACAAAATACGTGATTTATCACTTCCGGCTTCTTGCAGCAAGCGGTCTACGTGACCCAACACTTCTGCCGTCTGGCCAGCGATATCATTGCGTGTGTTTTCTGGAATCTGCCCGGCCAGATAGACAACACCATTATGAATCGCGACCTCTGACAAACGGCCGCCAACATGTAATCTCTTAATTTCCATTTTTTACTCTTTTTTAAAACGCCTGTACGACTAGTTATTACTTAGAAAAAAATCACGCGCGATCGCAATTTGCTCAGCACTGACAAAGGTAGGCGCATGACCAACGTCCGGAATTTGCACCAGACTCGCATGCGGTCCACGCTTTGTCATTGCAGTTGCAGTTTCGATCGATAACAAATCAGAATTTTCGCCGCGGACCACCAAAGTCTTACTACGGATCGCATCATAGGTCGCCCATAAAATCGCTTCGCCCGCTGCCACCTGCTCTGGCGTTGTTGCTTTAAATGGCAAGCCCAAACCCAAATCGTAGTGTTTTATCCATTGTCCCGCTTCATTCTGGCGCAACACATCACGCGCCAATTTCTCCCATTGCGCTTCCGAGTGTGCACCAAACGGTTGCGAAATCGACTTAATATACGCCAATGCCTCATCGAAACGCTCAAACGATACCGCCTGCCCGACATATTCACCAATCCTCGATAAGGCCACAGGATTGAGCGCAGGCCCAACATCATTAAGCAACAATTTCCGGATAGGATTACCCTCAAGAGAAGCAATACCCATACCAATTAAACCACCCATGGATGTTCCAAACCAGTCGACTTCTTCGACATCGAGTCTGGCTAACAATGTCACCATATCGCTCACATATTGAGGGATTTGATAATGCATCGGATTGCGTAAATGCCCAGACGCCCCGCGGCCAACAACATCCGGGCAAATTACCCGATACTGGCTACACAAATTAGCTGCCAACACATCAAAATCGTCAGACACACGTGCCAGCCCATGCACACAAACCAAAACATCAGGATTGTTAGCATCTCCCCACTCTTGGTAGGACATCGTATGCAAACCAGTCGGAGACAAGCACTGCACGGATTTTCTTTGAGCTGGCATAGAGATTCCTTGATCTTGTGTGAATATGACAAACTTCGCAATTTACTATTTTAGCGAACACGGGTACTTATATCATTGATTTACGTGCATATTGATTGCTTTTAGTCGCGCGGACAAGCGAACAATTCACTCAAACAACACAGGCAACATTAAACCAATCATCAAAACGAAAAAAAACCGACGGGAATAGCCGTCGGTTTTTGTTACTTGACCGCACCAAAAGTGCGCAAAATCGATTTATACCAAAGTTGAAACATCCAGCGTCGGTTCAGTTTTAGCAATAATTTCATCGACAGTCACGCCAGTCGCCAGCTCAACTAATTTTAAGCCTTGAGGTGTGACATCGATGACCCCAAGATCGGTGATAATACGATTTACGACGCCAACGCCTGTCAGTGGCAGATTGCACTGCTTCAGGATTTTATGCGCGTCGCCTTTGGCAACGTGTTCCATCAACACAACCACCCGTCCAACACCAGCGACTAAGTCCATTGCGCCGCCCATCCCTTTCACCATCTTACCTGGGATCATCCAGTTAGCAAGGTCACCACTTTGGCTTACCTGCATCGCACCCAGGATAGCCAAATTAATTTTCCCGCCACGTATCATAGCGAACGAGTCTGCAGAACTAAAAATAGAGGATCCAGGTAAGGTCGTTACCGTTTGCTTACCAGCATTGATCAAGTCGGGATCAACTTCATCCTCCGTCGGGAAAGGACCAATTCCTAATAATCCATTTTCTGATTGCAACCAAACTTCCACGCCCTGCGGAACATGATTTGCAACCAAGGTCGGTAAGCCGATACCAAGATTAACGTAAAAGCCATCCTGCAATTCTAATGCTGCACGCGCAGCCATTTCATCACGATTCCATGCCATTTTTTTCTCCCGGTCTTAATTTGATGGACGTACAGTACGTTGCTCGATCCGTTTTTCTGGATGCGCATTCACAACGATACGTTGCACATAGATACCCGGCGTATGCACTTCATCAGGATCAATCTCACCAATTTCAACCAATTCTTCCACTTCAGCAACGGTAATCTTGCCGGCCATCGCCACATTCGGATTGAAATTACGGGCAGTTTTACGATAAACCAAATTACCGGCTTTATCTGCCTTCCACGCTTTCACCAAGGAAACATCGGAAACTAAAGAACGCTCCATGACGTATTGGTGACCATCAAATTCACGGATTTCTTTACCGTCCGCAACAATCGTTCCAACGCCGGTTTTAGTGAAGAAAGCAGGAATTCCAGCACCGCCAGCACGCAGCTTTTCAGCCAATGTACCTTGCGGCGTAAATTCCAACTCTAACTCTCCGGCAAGATATTGACGTTCAAACTCTTTATTTTCCCCGACATAAGACGAAATCATTTTTTTAATCTGGCGCGTTGTTAATAGCTGCCCCAAACCGAAGCCATCAACACCTGCATTATTTGAAATTGCCGTAAGCTCCTTGGCACCAGTATCCCGCAAGGCGGCAATCAATGCCTCAGGAATGCCACATAAACCAAAGCCGCCAACGGCAATGGTTTGCCCATCTTTTACAATGTCCGCCAAGGCGGAATTTGCGTCAGCATAAACTTTATTCATTGCTGTCCCCTTCCATATTCAGGATTTATTAGTTATCTATTCTATTGTGCACCAACCCGGCGTTACAGGCGAAGCCCATTTTACGTGAGTCTCCCGCCAACCAACCATGCTAATCGCTTAACAGTCCTCAAGCATATGATGCTACGCTATACTCCGCAATACCGTAAAACTACCAATACTTCTGGTAACCACACCCATCTTTGCCGCACTATGAATACCAAGACTAACATCGATTTTGCCAGCATTTTTCAATTTGCACCAATAGGGATGTGTGTCTCTGAGAACCGTATCATACTTGCTTGCAATGCTGCTCTGGCAACCATGTTTGGATATCATCAAGACACATTGATTGGTGCGTCATTTCAGATACTTTATCCAAGCACAGACGAATTTGAAAGGACTGGTGCCAGAATCGCACCGATAATGAATGCGAAGGGAAGTTATTCCGATGAACGCATCATGAAACGCGCAGATCAGGAATTATTCTGGTGCCATGTTTCCGGTCGTGGGTTGGATAAAAAACACCCGCACGCTGCAGGCATCTGGACATTTGAAGACTTAAGCGCCAAACGCACAGTGAGCGCAGAGCTGACGCCGCGTGAGCGCGAAATTGCGGCCCTATTAGTCGAGGGAAAAACCAGCAAACTTATTGCGAGACAAATTGATTTAAGTCCAAGAACTGTAGAAATGCATCGCGCCAAGTTAATGAAAAAATTTTCCGCGTCCACGTCGAGTGAACTGGTGCATAAATTACTTGGCATCGTCCACTAAATTAAAGTGCTCGATGCAGAGCATTCCTGCATTCGCCACACAAAGAAACCATACGCAATTTACATGATCGAGAATTTAACGACGACGTCGTTGCTCGCTCTTAAATTCAACGAATTTTTGCTTGATCGATTCTGGCAAGGGAATAGATTTTTCAGTGGTAGCATCAACCCAAACTAACTTTGCACCGCCTTCTGCATACAGTGAATAGCCATCACCAACGGATCGCATTTCCTGAATGGTTTCAAAACTACTTCGACCTAAAGTCGAGATATACGTACATACTTCGACTTGTCCGGGGTATTTGAGTGGCTTCTTGAAGGTGCAATGGGCATTGACAATAACAGGACCATTGCCATTTTCATCAGGCAAACAGCCCATCATTGATAGCCATTCGATACGTGCCTGTTCCATATATTGAAAATATATGGTGTTATTGACGTGACCCATCGCATCCATGTCACCCCAGCGAATGGGGATGGTGACGGTATAAACTAACTTTTTGTCACCCGTCGCCATTATTGAACACTCATCCCATCATCAGCCGTGACGATGGCGCCATTCAAAAAGCGTGACTCTTCCGCCGCCAATAGCAACAGCAAACCATCAAGATCTTCAGGCGTCCCTACTCGTTTACGTGGCAACATGTCGATTAATTTTTGACCTTGTTCGGTATCGAAATATTCTTCGTTGATCTCAGTAGAAATATAACCCGGACAAATTGCATTTACATTAATACCGTACTTACCCCATTCAACTGCCATCGCCTTGGTCATATGCACCACAGCCGCTTTACTCATACAGTAAATGCCAATTTGAGGCAAAACACGCAGACCAGCAACCGACGCAATATTAATGATGCGGTGCTGCTTTCTTGGATCGCCCTTGTGGCGCGCAATCATACGCTTTGCCGCTTCTTGGGCGACGAAAAAAGCACCGCGCTGATTGGTATCCATGACATAAGCATAATCATCAGGGGTAACATCGACCAAGCGTTGTGTCGTTGATACACCAGAATTATTGATCAAAATATCGATTGGACCAGCCTCAGTTTCAGCGTGAGCGATCGCTGATTTAATACTAGAATAATCAGTAACATCGAGCGCGACAACGTGCGCCGCACCGCCATCAGCTTCGATTTCAGCCCGCAGTTCCTTGAGTCTGTCGATCCGACGCGAGGCCAGTACGACCTGAGCTCCGGCTTGTGCCAAAATTTTAGCGAACCTTGCACCTAAGCCACTGGAAGCACCAGTAATCAGCGCAATTTTTCCTTCAAAGTTAACTTCTATACCCATCGATATCTCCGAGAAAAATTTCAATCTTCTGCCGTCTATTTGAATCGCTATGATGACATAGAGATCATGTTTGTGTTGTAAGGATTTTAGCGCCTTAACCAGTTTATGTGCATTTTTACACCTAAATCTCGCTAAAATGATGCGTAGCGAACTGCCCTCTGCGATAATTCCGCTTATTGTCAGGCACCTGGTTGGTGACCTTATTCTAATCCGCAACTTGCGCATTAACTTTCTAGCATATAACATGCTGAAAATAATTTAGCACGCTCGTTCGAAAATATTTCCAGAAAGTGATGACTCCATGACCCAAAACATTCTTGAACAATACGGTCCACGCGACACCATGGAATATGATGTCGTTATTGTGGGTGGTGGACCAGCCGGGCTGTCTGCGGCAATCAAACTAAAGCAATTAGCTGCAGAGAAAGGCAATGATGTTTCCGTCTGTGTGTTAGAAAAAGGCGGCGAACTCGGTGCACACATTCTCTCCGGAGCAGTCATGGATCCTCAAGCCCTCACCGAACTTATTCCAAATTGGAAGGAACTTGGCGCACCGCTCACTACCGCTGTTACTGAAGACCGTTTTCTATTTTTAACTGAAACCAAGGCACACAAAACACCTAACTGGATGCTGCCAAAATGTTTTCAAAATCATGGCAATTACGTGATTTCATTGGCAAACGTTGTACGTTGGTTAGGGCAACAGGCAGAAGCGCTTGGCGTAGAAATTTTCCCAGGATTTCCTGCTGCAGAAATTTTGTATAACGACGACGGCTCCGTTAAGGGTGTAGCGACCGGCAACATGGGCGTTAACCGTGAAGGCGAACCTGGCCCAGCATTTCAGTTGGGAATGGAATTACATGCAAAATACACTTTATTTGCAGAAGGCGCACGCGGCCATTTAGGCAAGCAGTTGATCGCAAAATATGACCTTAATAAAGGTAAAGATCCACAAACGTACGGCATTGGTATCAAAGAATTGTGGGAAATAGATCCATCGAAACATCAGCCTGGATTAGTAATTCATTCAGCAGGTTGGCCATTAGATAGTGATACCTATGGTGGTTCATTTTTATATCATTTAGAAAACAACCAGGTCGCTGTAGGTTATGTTGTAGGACTTGGGTACGAAAATCCGTACTTATCACCGTACGAGGAATTCCAACACTACAAAACGCATCCTGAAATCCGCCAGTTTTTTGAAGGTGGCAAACGAATCGCTTATGGTGCACGTGCAATTACGGCAGGTGGGCTACAGTCATTACCTAAACTGACGTTCCCAGGTGGGGCATTAATTGGCTGCGATGCAGGCTTTTTGAATGCTAGCCGCATCAAAGGTAGCCATGCGGCTATCAAGACCGGCATGCTGGCCGCAGATGCTGTATTTGCGGCCTTGGGAGAAAGTCGCCAGTATGATGAAGTCACCGCTTACAGTGCGGCGTTTGAAGCATCCTGGTTGCACGAAGAATTGCACAAAGCACGCAATTTCAAACCATGGATGAGCAAAGGTTTGTACCTTGGCACGTTGATGGTCGGTATCGATCAGGTGGTCTTCGGTGGTAAGGCACCTTGGACTTTGCATCACACCCACGCAGATCATGAGTGCTTGCGTCCTGCTTCAGAGTTTCAGCCTATTGCATATCCGAAACCAGATGGCAAACTAACGTTTGATCGCTTGTCGTCTGTGTTCATATCAAACACCAATCATGCAGAAGATCAGCCTATCCACCTGACTTTGAAAAATGCAAATGTGCCGGTAGATATTAATCTGGCAAAGTACGCTGGCCCAGAAGCTCGATATTGCCCAGCCGGAGTCTATGAATTCATGAAAACAGACGATGGTAAAGATAGATTGCAAATTAATTCACAAAACTGCGTTCACTGTAAGACGTGCGATATTAAAGACCCGACCCAGAACATTGTGTGGGTTACGCCAGAGGGTGGTGGCGGTCCAAATTATCCGAATATGTAGTGAAAAAGCCGCTGGAATTAATTCCAGCGGCTTTTTTATATCTTTAATCAAAGACGAATTATCGGCAATTTGTCTAACTACCAAGATTCCTGAAGAATTTTCTCCAGCCAAAACGTACCTATGACCGTTTTAACATCCGTAATTTTACCTTCGCGTACCCACGCTAAAAGTTCAGCTTGAGTTGCCACAAAGGTTTCTAAAAATTCCCCGTCATCCAGTTTCGACTCTCCTGCTGATAGCCCTTGGGCGAGATAAATTTCTAAATGCTCGTCTGCATATGCAATCGCATTATGGATGGTACAAACGTGACGCCAACTCGTCGCCGTATATCCTGTCTCCTCTCTTAGCTCACGTTGAGCGCAAAGCAAAGTGCTTTCTCCAGGATCAATTTTCCCAGCAGGAAATTCAATAAACACCCGATCTAATGGATAACGAAACTGCCTTTCCATTAACACAGTACCATCATCAAACAGAGGGATAATTACAACGGCACCTGGGTGGCGAATATATTCACGTGTAGTTATTTTTCCATCAGGAAGTACGACTCGATCTTTCTGAACCCGAAGAAAATCACCATCGTACGCCAAGTGACCGTCAAGCTTGCGTTCTGCTAAATGTAGGTCAACATCCAATTTATCAGCCATGAGTTCGCCTCAAATAACGATACACAAAGCCTGGGAAGCCCAATACAACAAAGAGACAAAAGCTGATGGCAAAGAACTCCCATCCTTGTGGGAAAGCATTTCCTAAGCTACGTTCAAACGAAAGCCCAAGCTCACCGACAAGCAAATATAGTGCAATAATTTCGATCATTCGCACCCAAAAAGGCTTCGAAAAAGAAAAGCGCTGTATCGCAAAGAGTGCGAAACAGCGCTCGTTCATATATGGAAGGTTAGCGGCAACTACCGCCAACACTACCACTAACCATACAAAAGAAGAACTACCCAAAAGATTCCGCCTTAAGAAGCGAGTGTCTTAACAATAGCATTTAAACATGCTGTCATTAAACCACCTGGGAAAAAACCTAAAACCAGCACTGCCGCTCCGTTCAAACTCAAAACCACGCGCACATCGGCGCTAGGATTGATAATGGCATTATCTGATGGCTCATCGAAGTACATTAATTTAACGACTCGCAAATAGTAGAACGTACCGATCAACGAGAATAATACTGCAACTAATGCCAACCAAAGCTGTCCACTCGCTACGACTGATTGCAATACAGATAGTTTGGCATAGAAACCCATTAACGGAGGAATACCAGCCAACGAGAACATCAATAGCAGCATCACTAACGCAAACCATGGTGAGCGCTTATTCAAACCTTTCAGATCGTCCAAGTTGTCCGCTTCAAAACCAGAGCGCGACAGCAACATAATCACACCAAACGTACCCAGTGTCGTTAACACATAAGTGATGCTATAGAACATGGAAGCACTGTAGGCATCCGCAGCAAGACTAGAATCACCATTAACGACGCCAGACAATAACCCTAGCAACATGAAACCCATTTGCGAAATGGTTGAATAGGCAAGCATACGTTTTAGGTTAGTCTGCGCAATCGCCGTTAAATTGCCAACCGCCATCGACAAGACCGCTAGAACCACAAGCATCTGTTGCCAATCGACTGCCTGGGAAAATAAACCTTCAACCAGCAAACGGAAAGTAATTGCAAATGCCGCCAGCTTTGGAGCGCCACCCAGTAATAAAGTAACAGCCGTAGGGGACCCTTGATAAACGTCCGGTACCCACATATGGAAAGGTACGACGCCTAATTTGAAGGCAAGGCCAGCCACCAAGAACACAATACCAAAAACCAGAATAGTTTTGTTCGCAGCTGGCGTCGCTGCTACTTTTGCCAGTTCCGACAATCCCAAAGAACCCGTTGCGCCGTAGAGCATAGAGATACCGTACAACATGAATCCAGATGCTAAGGCACCTAAAATGAAGTACTTCATCGCCGCCTCAGTAGATACCGAGTGGTCGCGACGCAAAGCAACCAATGCATACAAAGACAGGGACATCAATTCAAGACCCAGATAAATAATCAAGAAATTATTTCCTGAAATCATGATCATCTGACCAAGCAAGGCAAACAAAGCGAGAACATAAAATTCACCGCCTAATTTATCGTTGCTCATACCTCTGTCCGTAACATATTGACGAGAGTAAATCAGCGTCATCCCCACTGCGATGTAGGAGAACATCTTCAGCAGCATTGACATAGGATCAGACACAAACATGTTATTGCTAACATAAGTTGATCCTTCGTTATTCGCGGTTGCTAAGGTCAACGCCCCGCACACAAACAACGTGACTATACTCATGACATAAGTCACATTACGCTTGCTGTCTGCCAAAAACATATCGACCAGCAAAATTGTACAGGTCGCCAGCAGCAAAAATATTTCAGGATAAAGTGGTGTGAAGTTCATATTATTCAGTTCTACTAGCATTGATCTGCTATCACACGATTGACGAATTGAAAACCGTGGGACGGGCTTGCTTGTCTATATCCTTAGTTAGAGTGGCAACTTAGAAACAGCCACATGCTTCAAAAGATCACTTACTGAGACTTGCATCGCATCAGTGAATGGCGCTGGATACAGCCCCATCGCAATAACTGCAATCGCTAAAACACCCAGCATAAAAAACTCGCGCTTATTGATATCGCTTAAATGGGCAACGTGGTCGTTCGTGATTTTACCGAACACAACACGTTTAACCATCCACAAAGAGTAAGCCGCACCGAAAATCAGAGCTGTTGCAGCCAGCATACCAATCCAGAAATTAAATTGAACTGCGCCCAAAATTACCATAAATTCACCAACGAAACCTGAAGTCGCTGGCAAGCCACAGTTCGCCATGGAAAACAATACAAACAATGCAGCAAACTTCGGCATTTTATTGACCACGCCACCGTAATCGACGATCTGACGTGAGTGTACGCGGTCATACAGCACACCAATACACAAGAACATTGCGCCGGAAATAAAGCCGTGGGAAATCATTTGCACAATCGCGCCTTGCATGGACATGGCGTTAAACATGAAAAAACCAAGAGTAACGAAACCCATATGTGCAATCGAAGAATACGCGACAAGTTTTTTCATATCAGCCTGTACCAAGGCAACCAAACCGATATAAATTACCGCGATCAAAGACAATGTAATCATGAAGCCGGCCATGTAATGACTTGCGTCAGGCGCAATCGGCAGTGAGAATCGTAAGAAACCGTACGCACCAAGTTTTAACATGATCGCAGCCAATACAACCGAGCCACCCGTCGGCGCCTCTACGTGAGCGTCTGGCAACCAAGTATGCACCGGCCACATTGGAACCTTTACTGCGAACGCCATGAGGAACGCACAGAAAATCAAGATCTGTTCTGACATTGTCAACGGCAGTTTATGCCAGTTAAGAATATCGAAAGAATGACCGGCTTTGTTGTACAAATAGATGATCGCAATCAAGGTCAACAAAGAACCTAGCAACGTGTACAAGAAAAATTTAAACGCCGCGTACACCCGATTCGGGCCGCCCCAGATACCTACAATAATGTACATAGGGATCAATGTGGCTTCGAAGAACACGTAGAACAGCATGCCATCTAACGCAGAAAATACGCCAATCATGAGTCCCGACAGGATCAGGAACGCGCCCATGTACTGTGCAACTTGTTTCTCAATCACTTGCCATGCAGCGATTACCACAATCACAGTAATGAACGCTGTCAGAGGAATCAGCCACAAAGAGATGCCGTCGATGCCCAGTGAGTAGAAAACATTAAATTTTTCTATCCATGTAAATTTCTCAACAAATTGCATACCGTGCGCATTGTTATCAAAATGGGTAATCAACGGCAAAGTTACCAAAAAGCTCGCCAGAGAACCGATCAGGGAAACACCGCGCACCAGCCCGGGATTGTTATCCCGTCCGAAAGCTAAAACAAAGAGGCCAAACGCGATTGGACACCAAATCGCCAGGCTGAGTAAGGAGGAAGTTGACTGCATCATGATTATATTTTTATAGCCGAGGTCACTTATTTAGCAAAAGGGAATGGCATGAAGTACACAAGGAACCCCAGAACACCCAAAATCATTACAAAAGCATAGTGATAGATATAACCACTTTGGAACAAACGAATACCACGCGAGAGCCAACCGACTAATTTCGCGCTGCCATTTACCACCAAGCCATCGATCAAACCTTTGTCACCGATATTCCACAAGCCGCCACCTAACACCCGTGCACCGCCTGCAAATACGATTTCATTGAATTTATCCATGTAGTACTTGTTATCGAGCACGTTATAGATCGCGCTCGAATGCTTCTTGATAGCCGTAGGAATCGCAGGTTTAACCATATAGAAGAAGTACGATGTGACTACGCCTGCCAACGCCAGCCAGAATGGCAACGACGTGAATGCATGAACTGCCATGGCCACAGGGCCGTGGAATTCGTCTTTCAACTCTTCCATTGCTTTATGCGCTTCATTAACGGCAATCACTTTTTCAAAGAACGCACCAAACAACATTGGCTCGATCGCGATAAAACCGATGATCACTGAAGGGATCGCCAACATAACCAATGGGAACCAGACAACAAATGGAGACTCGTGTGGTTTTTGTCCTGGAGCCAGACCGTGATGTTCATCATGGTCAGCGTGATCATCGTGCGCATGTGCGTCATGCGCTTTGTGATCATGCGCATGATTATCATGACCGTGAGCGTGTCCAAAGTTTTCTTTGCCGTGAAATACCAGGAAATACATCCGGAACGAGTAAAACGCAGTAACGAATACACCTGCCAACGTTGCGAACTGAGCAAAACCAGCACCTGTCAGATGCGACGCTTGTACCGCGTCAATAATGCTATCTTTCGAGTAGAAACCGGAGAAGAATGGCGTACCGATCAATGCCAAAGAACCGATCAAAGAAGTGATCCACGTAATCGGCATGTATTTACGTAAGCCACCCATGTTGCGAATGTCTTGATCATGGTGCATACCAATAATCACAGAGCCAGCAGCTAAGAACAGCAGCGCTTTAAAGAATGCGTGCGTCATCAAATGAAACACAGCAACTGAGTAGGCAGAAGCACCGAGTGCCACAGTCATGTAACCCAACTGAGACAATGTCGAATACGCAACTACACGTTTGATATCGTTTTGAATAATCCCAAGGAAACCCATAAACAATGCCGTGATAGAACCAATCACCAGAATGAATGACAAGGCGGTATCAGACAATTCAAACAACGGCGACATACGGGACACCATGAAGATACCAGCAGTGACCATCGTCGCCGCGTGAATCAGAGCGGAAATTGGCGTTGGGCCTTCCATCGAATCAGGCAACCACACGTGCAGAGGAAACTGTGCTGATTTACCCATCGCACCGATGAACAAGCAAATACAAGCAACCGTAATCAACATCCAGTTAGTACCTGGTAACAGCAGCTTTGCTAATTCTTCCTTCTTGGCAAACACTTCGGCGTAATTCATGGAGCCAGCGTAAGCCAGAATCAAACCAATACCGAGGATGAAGCCAAAGTCACCAACACGGTTGACCAAGAAAGCTTTCATGTTCGCGTAAATCGCTGTTGGTTTGGTGTACCAGAACCCAATCAACAAATACGACACCAGACCCACTGCTTCCCAACCGAAGAACAGTTGCAAGAAGTTATTGCTCATAACGAGCATTAGCATTGAAAATGTGAATAAAGAGATGTAAGAGAAGAAGCGGTTATAGCCTTCGTCTTCAGCCATGTAGCCGATAGTGTAGATATGAACCATCAGTGAAACGAAGGTCACCACACACATCATCATTGCCGTGAGATTATCGACCAGAAAACCTACTTCTAGCTTCAAACCTGCTACTTGCATCCATTGATACAAAGTAGCGTTGTAAATCGGCGCACCATCCATCAATGCATTTAGTGTCATGCATGAAATGATGAAAGCCACCAATACGCCAAGTATTGTTGCAGTATGTGAGACTTTACGTCCGACGACGTTACCGAAGAACTTGGTGCCCAGCAAACCAGCAATGGCAGATCCTGCCAATGGTGCCAGAGGTACAGCCAATAATAATTGTGGGTTAAGTTGCCCCGCCATGATGACCCTTTTGTTAGCTTGTTACTTTTTTAAATCGCTAGCGAATGAGGGGTTGCCGCAGATTGCAACAACCCATCCACATTATCCTTTGAGTGCGTCTAAATCTTCAACGTTAATCGTATCCAAACTGCGGAACATAACAACGAGAATCGCCAATCCGATTGCGGATTCAGCAGCAGCAACCGTCAGTATGAAGAAAACAAAAATCTGCCCTGCTGCGTCTCCAAGATAATGAGAAAACGCGATGAAATTAATATTTACCGCCAACAACATCAATTCGATTGCCATCAACAAAACGATAATATTTTTGCGATTCAAAAATATACCGACGATTGATATAGCAAACAAAATTGCGCCCAAAATCAAGTAGTGCGTCAATGTCAAAGCCATCTTAATTCCCCTGCTTTTCGGTTGCGGCGAGCGTCGCACGCTCAGACTCAGCTTTCATTTTCACGACACGTATGCGATCCTTGCTTTGAACTTTAACGGCCTGAGCTGGATCAAAATACTTACTGTCTTTGCGGCGACGTAACGTCAACGCGACAGCTGCAACGATTGCCAATAACAAAATTGCTGCAGCAACTTCGAACGCCAGTTGGTAGTGACTAAAAATCTCGATACCTAAATTCTTGGTATCACCGATATTTTCGGCAGCAGTATGTACGTGAGTTTCTATGCGTAAAAATCCACGCCACAACACCGCCGACATTTCTAACACAACCACCACACCAATTGTCACAGCTAAAGGGAAATGTCCCCAGAAACCAGCACGTAATTTATCCAGATCAATATCGAGCATCATCACGACAAAGAGGAATAGAACCATGACGGCACCGACATAGACTAGCACCAGGACAATGGCAAGAAATTCGGCTTTCAACAACATCCAAATTCCGGCAGCGGTAAAGAAAGCTAATACGAGAAACAGTGCTGAATGCACAGGATTACGTGCAGTGATAACCTGCGTTGCGGCAAGTATCAATATCGCTGCAAATACATAAAATAATGCGGTTGTAAATTCCATATCGAAACCGTTCCAATTATCGGTAAGCTGCGTCAGCTGCACGCGCTGCCGCAATTTGTGTTTCGTAGCGATCACCTACGGCCAACAACATCTTTTTTGTAAAATACAGATCGCCGCGTTTCTCGCCGTGGTATTCCAGAACATGCGTCTCAACGATAGAATCAACTGGGCATGATTCTTCACAGAAGCCACAGAAAATACATTTCGTTAAATCGATGTCGTAACGAGTAGTGCGACGTGAACCATCGGCACGCTGATCAGATTCAATTGTAATTGCCATCGCAGGACAGACAGCCTCACACAATTTACATGCGATACAACGCTCTTCTCCATTTGGGTAGCGGCGCAGGGCATGCAAACCACGAAAACGTGGTGATTGCGGTGTTTTTTCCTCTGGAAATTGGACAGTAATCTTGCGAGCGAACATATAGCGACCGGTCAATGCCAATCCCTTAATTAGTTCGCGCAGCATCAGGCTGCCAAAAAAATCTTTAATTGCTTCCATTTTCTTCAGCCTCTTACTTCCAAATATTCCAAGGGGTTTGCATCCAAGCAGCAACAAACACCAGATACACTAAAGTCAGGGGGATAAATACTTTCCAACCCAAGCGCATGATCTGATCATAACGATAACGTGGGAATGATGCGCGAGCCCAGATAAACATGGAGACCACAACAAAGGTTTTGATGCCAAGCCAGATCCAACCTGGGATGAACCCCAAGAAACTGAATGGTGAAGCCCAACCGCCCAAGAACATTAAGGATGCCATTGCGGAAATCAAGATCATGTTGGCGTACTCAGCCAAGAAGAACATCGCGAAGGACATACCCGAATATTCAACCATGTGACCAGCAACAATCTCAGATTCACCCTCAACGACGTCAAACGGATGACGGTTTGTCTCGGCGATACCAGAAATGACATACACAACAAAAATAGGCAGCAAAGGCAACCAATTCCATGACAGGAAATTCAAACCCATCTGTGCAAAATAACCCTTCGATTGGCCGTTCACGATGTCTGTCAGATTCAAACTTCCGGACACCATCAAAACGATCACCAGGGCGAAGCCCATCGCAATTTCGTAAGACACCATCTGCGCCGAAGCACGCATAGCACCGAGAAACGCATATTTAGAGTTAGATGCCCAACCAGCAATAATAATCCCGTAGACTTCCATCGATGTGATGGCCATCACCAGCAATAAGCCCGCATTAACATTTGCCAACACAGTCTCAGGGCCAAACGGTATTACCGACCAAGCGGCCAGCGCTGGCATAATTGTCATTACAGGTGCCAGAACAAACAAAACTTTGTTCGCCTTCGCTGGAACGATAATTTCTTTTAATAACAGTTTTACAGCATCGGCAATTGGTTGCAATAAACCAGCCGGACCAACGCGATTAGGGCCAAGACGAATATGCATCCAGCCAATCATCTTACGTTCCCATAATGTCAGGTAAGCTACGCAGCCCATCACTGGCAAAGTAATGCAGATGATTTTAACCAGAGTCCAGATCAATGGCCATAAATAGCCAAATACACCTTGCCCAAAGCTTTCAATAGTGAGCAGCAAATTCATTACGCACGCTCCACAGTAATTGCACCAAACATGCCATCAAGATTGCTGGTCGTTTCGTGACCTGCAGCGACTTTTACTACATTTTCTGGAAGAGATGGATCAATACCAACGCTCAACAATATCGAACCACCTTTGGTGAACTTAACCATATCACCGCTGTTGATGCTTAATTTTTGAGCCAGTGCTGCACTAATCCATGCCAGCGTTGCCTGTGCATCTGCCGTCTTTTGTAAAGATTCCGCACGACGAACGATACCGTCAGTGCTATAAATAGAAACGTTTGTCACGCGCTCCAATCCAGCCTCCAAAGCAGTCACGGCGGGAGCGACATCAGCGACATTGTTCAATACCGATGCAATATGTGCTTGCGCTAAAACGTCATCGCGAATTGCTTCTGCCGTATCGAAATCAAAGTTTTCGAGACCTAACAAGTTACCCAGAACCCGCAAAACTTTCCATGCTGGACGTGTCTCGCCTAACGGCTTTACAACACCGTGGAAGCTTTGTGCACGACCTTCGCAACTCACGAAAGTACCAGATGTTTCTGTGAATGGAGACACTGGCAACAACACGTCGGCGTATTCAGCACCGTGCTTGAATGGTGACATCACAACGACCATCTCGGCTTGTGCTAATGCAGCTTTTGCTTGAATCGGATGCGCCGAATCCAAGATTGGCTCTGCGTGCAACACGATGTAAGCTTTTTTCGCTTCTGCAAAAACTGGTTTTGCAGACTTGGCCGGCACTGCGTTAGCGATATATCCACCAACAGTGTTCGCTGCCTCAGTGAGGTAACCGAACGCCGCATCCGTATTCTTTGCAATCCACTGCACCAATGCGTGCAATTTCGCCGCCTCTGGATGGTAGGACGCTGTATTACCAAGGAACACGCCAGAGCTACCAGCGATCAGACTGTCAGCAATTTTTGACGCCGCTTCGGTCGCTGTTACGGACTCCAGACCAGTTAGCACAGCAACTTGTTTTTTACCAGCAACTGCCACTGCCACTTCAGCCAGGAAAGAACCCCATGCGGAAGGAGCCAGAATCGCTTTGTTTGCTAACTTAATCAATTGCTCATCGTCACTCGCATTAAGGACGCTTACCTTCGTACCAAGCTTCACGGACTGACGCAAGCGCGCAGCCAGAACCGGATGATCTTTACGCAAGAAAGAACCAACGATAAAGACGTTCTTCAACTTACCGAACTCACTGATGGAAGTACCAAGCCATGGCTTGATTTGACCATTCAGGCTGAAATCAGACTGACGCAAACGGAAATCGACGTTATCGGAACCCAAGCCACGCACAACGCGCTGCAACAAGGACAATTCTTCTAACGTAGAATGCGGCGCAGCAACCGCAGCAATGGCATCAGCACCGTGCTCGTGTTTTACATTGCGCAGACCGTGTGCCACATATTCAAGTGCTGTTTGCCAATCAGCTTCCTGCCATTGACCACCCTGCTTGATCATTGGTTTTGTCAAACGCTCAGCACTGTTCAATGCTTCGTATGAGAAACGATCTTTATCAGAAATCCAGCATTCGTTGATGTCTTCATTTTCCATCGGCACAACACGCATGACCTTGCCATTCTTCACCTGAACGATCAGGTTAGAACCCAGTGCATCATGTGCGCTGACAGATTTGCGGCGAGACAATTCCCATGTACGCGCGGAGTAGCGGAAAGGTTTTGATGTCAGTGCGCCAACCGGGCACAGATCAATCATATTACCTGACAACTCAGAATCAACTGTCTGGCCAACAAACGAAGTGATTTCAGAATGTTCACCGCGATTAAGCATACCAAGTTCCATGACGCCGGCGATTTCCTGACCGAAACGTACACATCGTGTGCAATGAATGCAACGACTCATTTCTTCCATTGAAACCAAAGGACCTACGTCTTTGTGAAAAACGACGCGCTTTTCTTCTTCATAGCGCGAAGTTGTACCACCATAACCGACAGCAAGATCCTGCAACTGACATTCACCGCCCTGATCGCAAATAGGGCAATCTAGTGGGTGGTTGATCAGCAGAAATTCCATCACTGCTTTTTGTGCCTTCACTGCCTTATCGCTGGAGGAACGCACAATCATGCCTGGCGTGACAGGAGTCGCACATGCTGGCAATGGCTTAGGTGCTTTTTCAACCTCAACCAGACACATGCGGCAGTTTGCCGCAATAGATAATTTTTTGTGATAGCAAAAATGGGGGATGTACGTGCCAAGTTTATTGGCTGCGTCCATTACCATACTGCCCTCTAGGACTTCGACTTTTTTGCCGTCTATTTCGATTTCAACCATGGTTTACTCTAAGTGTGCTAACCGAATCTGGCTTACAGGTAAGTAGGAACCAAGCAATGCTTATGCTCGATGTGATATTCAAATTCTTCGCGGAAATTCTTGATAAATGCGCGAACTGGCATCGCAGCTGCATCACCCAATGCGCAAATCGTTTTGCCCTGGATGTTGTCTGCAATGGAGTTGAGCATATCCAGATCTTCAGGACGCCCCTGACCGTGCTCAATACGATGCACCATACGATACAACCAGCCAGTCCCTTCACGGCACGGTGTACATTGACCGCAAGACTCTTCAAAATAGAAGTAAGACAAGCGCAGCAACGATTTGACCATGCAACGTGTTTCATCCATCACGATAACAGCGCCAGAACCCAGCATAGAACCTGCTTTGGCTATGGAGTCGTAATCCATGTCGGTAGCCATCATTACGTCACCAGTTAATACTGGCATCGAAGATCCACCAGGAATGACCGCTTTAATTTTTTTACCGTCGCGCATTCCGCCTGCTAATTCCAGTAATGTCGCAAACGGTGTTCCCATTGGAACTTCGTAATTACCTGGTTTAGCTACGTCACCTGACATAGAAAAAATCTTGGTGCCACCGTTGTTTGGCTTACCCAAAGCAGCGTATTTCTCGCCACCCATCGCCAATACAAAAGGCACTGCTGCAAAAGTTTCAGTGTTATTGATGGTCGTCGGTTTTCCATACAGACCAAAACTCGCTGGGAAAGGCGGTTTAAAACGCGGCTGACCTTTTTTACCTTCAAGTGATTCCAGCAATGCTGTTTCTTCTCCGCAGATGTACGCGCCATAGCCATGGAACGCATGCAACTGGAAAGAGAAATCAGAGCCAGCGATGTTATCGCCCAACATGCCAGCAGCACGAGCTTCCTCAATTGCTTCTTCAAAGCGATCGTAGTCAGCAAAAATTTCGCCGTGAATATAGTTGTAACCTACTGTGATACCCATTGCGTAGGCACCGATCGCCATGCCTTCAATCAACGCATGGGGATTGTAGCGAATGATGTCACGGTCTTTGAACGTACCTGGTTCGCCTTCATCGGTATTACAGACCAGATATTTTTGACCCGGAAACTGACGTGGCATGAAGCTCCACTTCAATCCAGTCGGAAACCCAGCGCCACCGCGACCGCGCAGTGACGATGCTTTCAACTCTGCAATGACCTGCTCTGGTGGAATTTTTTCCGACAAAATTCGTTTAAGAGATTCGTAACCACCACGGGCAACATAGTCTTGGAGATGCCAGTTTTTACCATCCAGGCCAGCCAGAATCAAAGGCTTAATATGGCGATTATGCAGACTCGTCATTATTTACCCGCCTCTTTCAGTTCGCTTACCAGGCCGTCGATTTTTTCATTCGACATCAGGCTACACATACGTTTGTTGTTGACCAGCATAACAGGCGCATCACCGCACGCGCCCATACATTCACCTTCAACCAAGGTGAATTGACCGTCTGCTGTCGTTTCTTTGTAATCAATACCTAGTTTTTGCTTTAAGTGTAACGCTGCACGTTCACCACCGGACAACGCACACGGCAAATTCGTACAAACCGAAATCTTGAATTTACCTACAGGTTTCGTGTTGTACATATTGTAGAAGGTTGCCACCTCCTGAACCGCGACCGCAGGCATACCGATATAGTCAGCCAAAGTTTGCATTACTTCAGGAGAAACCCAGCCGGTCTCATCCTGAGCAATAGCCAACGCCGCCATGACGGCAGATTGCCGCTGGTCAGCCGGGAACTTTGCAAGTTCGCGATCAATTTTTTTAAATGCCTGCTCTGATAACACCATAGCCAATGCCTCGAATCAACGCCAAAAGCGTTTTTTATCTATCAATCTCACCAAACACAATATCTTGAGTACCGATGATCGTTACAGCATCAGCAATCATGTGACCTTTTGCCATTTCATCCAGACCCTGCAAATGCGCATAACCTGGCGCACGAATCTTCAGACGATATGGCTTATTCGCACCATCAGACATCAAATAAATACCAAATTCACCTTTTGGATGCTCTACTGCGGCATACGCTTCACCAGCAGGAACGTGGAAACCTTCAGTGAACAATTTGAAGTGATGGATTAACTCTTCCATGTTCGACTTCATATTCACACGATGTGGCGGCGCAACCTTGTGATTATCTGAAATAACTGGCCCTTGGTTATTTCGCAACCACTCAACACACTGTTTAATAATGCGATTTGATTGACGCATCTCTTCAACGCGCACCAAATAGCGATCATAACAATCGCCATTAACACCAACAGGAATATCAAAATCGAGCAAATCGTAAACTTCGTAAGGCTGCTTTTTACGCAAATCCCATTCAATGCCGGAACCACGCAACATTGGACCTGTGAAGCCTTTTGCCAATGCGCGTTCCGGGCTGACCACACCGATACCCACCAAACGTTGCTTCCAGATACGATTATCAGTCAACAGAGTTTCATATTCATCGACATAACCTGGGAAACGGTTAGTGAAGTCCTCAATAAAATCGAGCAATGAACCTTGACGATTTTCATTCAATTCGCGCATTGCTTTTGCATTTTTCAATGCAGACGTCGTGAATTGAGGCATTTTTTCAGGCAAATCACGGTACACGCCGCCAGGACGATAGTAGGCAGCATGCAAACGCGCTCCGGAAACGGCCTCATAGCAATCCATCAAATCTTCACGTTCACGGAAGGCATACAAAAACACTGCCATCGCACCAACGTCAAGCGCATGAGCACCAATCCACATCAAGTGATTCAATACGCGAGTGATTTCATCAAACATGACACGAATGTACTGAGCGCGCATTGGGACTTCGAGGCCCAACATTTTCTCAATCGCCATCACGTAAGCGTGCTCATTGGACATCATCGAGACATAGTCAAGACGATCCATGTATGGCACAGACTGCAGAAATGTTTTTTGTTCAGCCAGCTTTTCTGTCGCACGATGCAACAAGCCGATATGCGGATCCGCACGCTGAATAACCTCACCATCCAACTCCAGAACCAAGCGTAAAACACCATGCGCAGCCGGATGTTGAGGACCAAAGTTGAGGGTGTAATTCTTAATTTCGGCCATTATTTGATCCCGTAATTTTCTTCACGAATAATACGTGGTGTATTTTCACGCGGCTCTATCGTTACTGGCTGATAGACCACACGTTTTTGCTCCGCGTCATAGCGCATCTCTACGTATCCAGAGACGGGGAAATCTTTACGGAACGGATGACCAATAAATCCATAGTCAGTCAAAATTCTACGTAAGTCATTGTGACCATCGAACAGAATACCAAACAAATCGAAGGCTTCGCGCTCATACCAGTTGGCGGCATTCCACACATCAACCAGCGATGGCACAATTGGCATCTCATCATCTGCAGCGAACACGCGCACGCGCAGACGGCAGTTATTCTTCACAGAGAGCAAATGGGATACCACTGCAAATCGAGCACCTTCCCAAGCGCCATCTGCGTATGCTGAGTAATCAACACCACAAAGGTCAATCAACTCTTCAAAATGCGTATCGGCGTGATCACGCAAATCACGCATTACCTGCAAATACTCAACAGGCGACACAATGATCGTCAACTCACCGAATGCATTTTTAAAATCGAGAATACGATCACCCAAGACGACTTTGACTGCTGCCTCGAGATTTTCTAATTTAGTTGTCATATTTAACGGCTGCCTTAGCAATCGCGCGATTAGCGAGCGATGGTATTAGTACGTTTAATCTTATTCTGCAGCTGAATAACACCATAAATCAGCGCCTCTGCGGTTGGCGGACATCCTGGCACATAAATATCAACTGGAACAATACGATCACAACCACGAACAACGGAATACGAGTAATGGTAATAACCACCACCATTAGCACACGAACCCATGGAAATAACCCAACGAGGCTCAGCCATTTGATCATAAACCTTACGCAACGCTGGCGCCATTTTATTGCACAAGGTTCCTGCCACGATCATAACGTCAGATTGACGTGGGGATGGGCGAAACACGACACCAAAACGATCCAGATCATAACGGGAGGCACCTGCATGCATCATCTCAACTGCACAGCAAGCCAGACCAAACGTCATTGGCCACATCGATCCGGTACGCGTCCAGTTGATCAGCTTATCAGCCGTCGTCGTGACAAAACCTTCGTTTAACACACCTTCAATAGCCATAATCCATCACTCCCAATCCAGAGCGCCTTTTTTCCAGATGTACCAAAAACCCACACCAAATTCCAAAATAAATCCCAACATAATCAAAAAGCCGGTCCACCCCAATTCACGCAAGGACACCGCCCAAGGGAAGAAGAACGCAGTCTCAAGATCAAAGAGAATAAAAAGAATTGCAACAAGGTAATAGCGTACATCAAATTTCATACGAGCATCTTCAAATGCTTCGAAACCACACTCATATGCAGATGTTTTTTGAGAATCTGGCTTATAGGGAGCGAGAATACGCCCTAAGATTTGCGGCACAACACCAACACCAATGCCAACCAGAATAAAGAGAAGAACTGGGAAATAATTTTCGAGGCTCACGTTAGGCTACCTGTAATTGAACGCCACATTGAAGCAAACCATCGATTGACAACAAACCTCAATTAATGATCGCTTCCTCGACAAAATCAGAAAAGAAAAACTGACTTATTGCTTTGGTGCCGACGACGAGACTCGAACTCGTACAGCTTTCGCCACTACCCCCTCAAGATAGCGTGTCTACCAATTTCACCACGTCGGCCTAAGCCCAGCATTCTACTATGATTGACCTCATTGTTCAACGCACAATTGCGGAAATTCAATGTTTTTTTGCTGGGAATTGCTAAATTATTTTGGAATCTGATTCGCCGGCAAAACCGAAGCCGCCGAAGCTGCTGCCGCCGCCGCATTTACTGCCGGAGCTGGCTTAACCACCGAAACACCATCCATCACGCCAGTCGCCGCCTTATGACTACCAGCATTCACACCCAACATGAGGGTCGCGAAAAAAAACAGTGCCGCAGCCACACCAGTCGAACGAGACAAAAAATTTGAAGATCCCGTTGCACCAAACAAACTACCTGATGCACCGGAGCCAAATGACGCCCCCATATCAGCACCTTTACCGTGCTGCAACAATACCAAGCCAATGATCGCCAATGCTGATAAAACCTGAACAATCACTATCAGCGTATAAGTAAAAAAAGTTTGCATTCAAAACACCTAAAAAAGATTAACCCACGTTACTACATCAATTCATCAACAAGCAGAAATGATCGCCAAAAAATCAGCTGCTTTTAATGCCGCCCCACCAATCAAGCCACCATCAATATCCGCCATTGCCAGCAATTCTTTGGCATTTTCTGGCTTCATACTCCCACCGTAAAGTATCCGTACGGTATTTGCCGCTTCTGCACTTTTAACCGATAACTGACCACGCAAAAATGCATGTACATCCTGTGCCATTTGTGGCGTGGCGGTTTTACCAGTTCCAATTGCCCAAACTGGCTCATAAGCCAGAACAATCTCAGAAACTTGTTCAGCACTCAGCACATCCAAAACGACCTGCAATTGCGCGCCAACGATCGCATTTGTCGCACCACCTTCGCGCTGCTCCAAAGTTTCACCAACACAGACGACGGGAGTCAACTTTTCTGATAACGCCTGCACGACTTTTTGCGCAACCAGCTCATTACTCTCCGCATGATAAGCACGGCGCTCAGAGTGACCGACAATCACGTACTTACATTGGCAATCAGCCAACATTGTAGCCGAGACTTCTCCCGTAAAAGCACCCTTGATATGCGCAGATACATCCTGCGCACCCCATTTTACCGGCGTTTTTCCGAGCACTTCCGCGCATTGCGCCAAATAAGGCGCCGGTGCACAGACCAAAGTTTCAATCGAATTACCATCAGGCAATCCAGCAATGATATCGGTAAGCAGAGCACGATTGGCAGAAAAACTACCATTCATTTTCCAGTTGCCAGCTATAAGAGTACGTCGCATAGTAAGTCTTAGGGTAAATAACCGTCTATTGTATCGTGCTGGGATGTGCACGGTCAAACCAACAACATACCGAATCACAAGTAAAACCACAATAAAATGTTGGTGTTTTAACAGTTCGGGATATTACATCAATTGAAGCACGATTTTCCCGATGTGATGACCTTGCTCCATCAAGGTATGCGCATCAGCCGCCTGATCCAAGGGAAATACCTTATAAATTACTGGGGAGATGCGTTTAGACTCCAACAAAGGCCACACCTTATCGCGCAATTTCTGAGCTATTGCCGCCTTAAAAGCAACATTCCGAGGACGCAATGTTGAACCAGTGATCGTTAAACGACGCCGCAATACTTGTGCCAAATCGACCTCCGATTTTGCTCCACCCAGCAAGGCAATAATAGCAATTCGACCATCATCTGCAAGACAATCAATTTCCTTTGGAATATAGCTGCCAGCAACCATATCCAAAATAACATTAACGCCCTTACCATCAGTCACCTCTTTAACGATTTCGGAAAAATTTTCATTTTTATAATTGATACCCCGCTCCGCACCAAGACGCTCCGTGGCCCGACACTTATCTTCCGAACCGGCAGTCGCGAATACCCTATGCCCCAAAGCATTCGCCATTTGAATTGCTGTGACGCCGATGCCCGAGGTACCACCCTGCACTAGCAGCGACTCTCCCGCACTCAATCGAGCACGATCAAACACATTACTCCATACCGTAAAATAAGTTTCGGGCAAGGATGCAGCCTCGACCATCGACAAACCATGCGGCACAGGCAAACATTGCACGGCGGGAGCAACACAATACTCAGCATAACCGCCACCCTGCACTAACGCACAAACTTTGTCGCCAATCTTGAAATGCGTACCCGAGACGTCACCAGAAACGATCTCGCCAGCAACTTCCAGACCAGGTAGATCAGAGGCACCCGGCGGCACAGGATAAAACCCCATCCTTTGCAATACGTCAGGACGATTAATCCCGGCGGCGTGCACTCGTATCAGCACCTCACCTACGCCAGCAACCGGCACCGGTCTATCAGCAAGCTGCAACACCTCTGGACCACCGTATTTAGTAATTTCAATCGCACGCATATTTGCTCCGCAAAAAATAAAAGGTGTATTAAATCCCCATTGTAAGCCAATAAAAAAACGCCCGTGGCTAACACGGGCGTTTATCGTCAAACTTACTTTTACGTCGGAATTCGTTCAACTAGTTGCCGTTATCCTAAGTAAGTGAACCTTTATTACAGCTACTGTTACTGTTGCTGTTGCTGTTGCTGCTGAGGCTGCGCTTCAGGCTCTGCAACTGCTGCTTTCATGGACAATTTAAAGCGGCCACGGTCATCAGTTTCAAGCACTTTCACACGTACTTGTTGACCTTCTTTTAGGTAGTCAGCAACTGCATTTACGCGCTCGTTGGCGATTTGACTGATATGCAATAAACCGTCTTTACCTGGCATGATCTGAACGATCGCACCGAAGTCCAATAACTTCAGAACAGTACCTTCGTAGACTTTACCAACTTCAACTTCTGCGGTCAATTCTTCGATGCGACGCTTTGCTTCCTGACCAGCTGCAGCATCAACTGAAGCGATAGTAACAACACCTTCATCGCTAATATCGATCTGAGTGCCAGTCTCTTCAGTTAAGGCGCGAATCACCGCACCGCCCTTACCGATGACATCACGGATTTTTTCAGGATTGATCTTGATTGTGATCAGACGTGGCGCAAAGTCAGACAACTCAGTTTTACCCACTGGCACCGCTTCTTGCATTTTGCCCAAAATATGCACGCGACCCTCTTTAGCCTGCGCTAAAGCCACTTGCATGATTTCTTTAGTAATACCTTGGATTTTGATGTCCATTTGCAATGCAGTAATACCTTCTGCAGTGCCAGCAACTTTAAAGTCCATATCACCAAGGTGATCCTCATCACCCAGAATATCAGTCAAAACAGCAAATTTATTGCCGTCTTTAATCAAGCCCATCGCGATACCAGCAACGTGTGCTTTCATTGGCACACCAGCATCCATCAATGCCAGGCAACCACCGCAAACCGACGCCATTGAAGAAGAACCATTGGATTCAGTAATTTCAGATACCAGACGTACTGAGTAGCTGAAATTTTCCGGATCCGGCAATGCAGCTTGCAAGGCACGTTTAGCCAAACGACCGTGACCAATTTCACGACGCTTAGGCGTACCAACGCGACCTGTTTCGCCGGTTGCGAACGGAGGCATGTTGTAATGCAACATGAAGCGATCAGAGTACTCACCCATCAACGCATCAATTTTTTGCTCATCACGAGCAGTACCCAGAGTTGCAATCACCAAAGCTTGTGTTTCGCCGCGTGTGAACAATGCAGTACCGTGCGTACGTGGCAAAACGCCAGTACGGATAGTGATAGGGCGCACAGTGCGTGTGTCACGGCCATCGATACGTGGCTCACCTTCAAGGATTTGTGAGCGAACAATTTTCGCTTCCAGATCAAACAGGATATTACCAACTTCGGAGGAGTCCGGTGCAGCAACACCAGCCGCCGCCGCTTGCTCAGCCAATGCAGCAGAAACACTGGTAGTTGCAGCTTTTAATTGTTCTGTACGAGCTTGTTTTTCTTTAGTCTGGTAAGCCGCACGCAGCAATGGCTCTGCAACTGCTGTAACAGCAGCAATCAAAGGCTCATTCTTAGGCGCTGGCGCCCATCGAACTTCAGGCTTACCACCATCACGGACCAATTCATGAATTGCATCGATCACAGCCTTCATTTGCTCGTGACCATACACAACCGCGCCCAACATCACTTCTTCAGACAATTGTTGCGCTTCGGATTCCACCATCAACACGGCGGTTTCAGTACCCGCAACAACCAAATCCAATTGGGAGGATTTCAATTGTGTTGCGGTTGGGTTCAATACATATTGACCGTCGATATAACCAACGCGCGCCGCACCAACTGGACCACTAAATGGGATGCCAGCAACAGAGATAGCAGCAGATGCGCCGATCATCGCAGCGATATCAGGATCGATTTCTGGGTTCACAGATAAAACATGTACGATCACTTGCACTTCGTTCAGGTAGCCTTCTGGAAACAATGGACGAATTGGGCGATCGATCAGACGGGAAGTCAGTGTTTCTTTTTCAGATGGACGACCTTCACGCTTAAAGAAACCGCCAGGAATACGGCCAGCCGCGTAAGTTTTTTCCATGTAATCCACGGTCAAAGGAAAGAAATCCTGACCTGGTTTTGCATCTTTTTTTGCAACAACAGTTGCCAACACAACGGTATCTTCAATAGATACCATAACGGCACCAGAAGCCTGACGTGCGATTTCGCCTGTTTCCAGAGTGACTTGATGCTGACCGTATTGGAAGGTTTTAGTTACTTTATTAAACACAATGTGTCCTTTCTATTATGCCGACAGATTTTCAGGGGCTGTCGTTCACCTCACCGCGAGCAATCCCGAAAGATTGCTTTTTTGCTTATTTTCAAGACATGCTCTGAAAATTCGCCAAAACTTTTTGCTTATTTAATGCTTATTTGAGGGTTAAATAAGGCTATTTATGCGCGCCAAATAAGCAAAAAGCCTGCGCCAGTCAACTGACGCAGGCTTTTTACTATAAATTGTTTGCCGGATACAGCAAGAATTACTTACGCAAGCCGAGTTTTTCGATCAGTGAGCGATAGCGATTCAAGTCTTTACCTTTCAGGTAAGACAACAGGCTTTTACGACGGTTAACCATCATGATCAAACCGCGACGAGAATGGTGGTCTTTACCATGGGCTTTGAAGTGACCGTTCAAGTCATTGATACGCGCCGTCAACAAAGCAACTTGCACTTCTGGAGATCCGGTGTCGTTTTGACCACGGGCGTTATCCGCTACGATAGCGGCTTTTGCACTTTTTTCGATAGACATAATTTTCCTTTACATGCGATAACAAGAGTCTCATGAACGAATTAATTCGTTTAAAACCGTCGTTATCGTGAAATAAACTCCCGCCAACATGACGGGACCCGCAACTATAACATAAAACCCCTGAAAGAATCAAACCTGAGGATTCAGCTTTTCAGATTTAGACTCGAGCTTATTGAGCGCTGCCAGATAAGCTTTCGCTGACGCAACAACAATATCTGGATCCGCCCCAACCCCATTGACAATCCGCCCGGATTTCGACAGCCGCATTGTCACTTCACCTTGGGATTGAGTGCCAGTGGTGATCGCATTAACGGAGAACAATAACAATTCAGCACCACTGGCAACTTTCGATTCAATCGCATTAACAATGGCGTCGACAGGCCCATTACCATTTGCTTCACAGGAAATTTCTTTTCCATGATTAGAGAAAACGACTTTTGCTGCAGGCAATTCCCCTGTTTCCGAATGCTGCGCAAGCGACACAAAGTGAAACGCTTCATTGTCATTTGCCTGCTCTTCGTCAGACACCAGCGCCAAAATATCCTCATCAAAAATCTCAGACTTGCGATCCGCCAACTCTTTGAAGCGCGCAAAAGCTGCATTCACATCAGCCTCAGATTCGAGCGTAATCCCCAATTCATCAAGGCGTTGCTTGAAAGCGTTGCGACCAGAAAGCTTGCCCAGTACGATTTTATTGGCGCTCCAGCCAACATCTTCAGCGCGCATTATTTCGTAGGTGTCACGGGCTTTCAAAATGCCGTCCTGATGAATGCCGGACGCGTGCGCAAATGCATTGGCACCAACCACTGCTTTATTCGGCTGAACCGCAAAACCAGTGATTTGAGAAACCAATTTGGACGCAGGAACGATCTGCGTCGTATCAATTCCGAGCTCAAGGTTAAAGTAGTCTTTACGAGTGCGCACTGCCATGACAATTTCTTCCAGCGCCGTGTTGCCGGCGCGCTCACCCAGGCCATTTATCGTACATTCAACTTGTCGCGCACCACCGATCATAACCCCAGCCAAGGAATTCGCCACAGCCATTCCAAGGTCGTTATGGCAATGTACTGACCAAATTGCTTTGTCGGAATTTGGAATGCGCTCACGCAAGTTTTTCAACATTGTGCCGTACAACTCTGGCACACCGTAACCAACAGTGTCAGCAAAGTTAATTGTGGTTGCGCCCTCTTTGATCACTGCCTCGATCACACGACACAAAAAGTCCATCTCAGAACGACTACCGTCTTCCGGACTAAATTCAACGTCATCGGTGAAATTTCGGGCGAATCGAACAGCCTGAATGGCTTGCTCCAAAACTTGATCTGGGGACATACGGAGTTTCTTTTCCATATGCAATGGTGACGTTGCGATAAACGTGTGGATCCGCTTACGCCGAGCAGTAGCTAAAGCCTCGGCAGCACGCGAAATATCCCTATCATTAGCGCGCGACAAAGAACAGATAATTGAGTCTTTGATGGTCGACGAAATCGCTTTTATCGATTCAAAATCGCCTGGCGAAGCCGCAGCAAACCCAGCTTCGATCACATCGACTTTCAATCGCTCTAATTGCTTGGCGATGCGGATTTTTTCATCTTTCGTCATTGAGGCCCCAGGTGACTGCTCGCCGTCACGCAAGGTTGTGTCAAATATGATGAGTTTGTCTGCCATGATGTTCTCCTGAAAATTTTTAGTGCATTAGAATTGAAAGTTAGTTTTTGAATATTCTCCATCCCACCCTTGCAAAACACACATGGGTAAAGAGACTACTCGAATTGGGGGTATGGGAGATTTAGCGCGTTACCGCACTAGTAGAATTGCAGATAGCAATAGCAAACCAACGAGACCGTTAGTTTTGATTGCCGAAAGTGATTTAACTTGAGAGTTCATGCCATAGACTATAAGCGCGATCCCGAAAAAGTGCAAGAATTTATAGCAGACGATTCCCAATTTAATTAGGTCTGAAAGTAAAAAAGCCACAGCGCATTTTGATCGCTGTGGCTTACACCCGAAATAACAAAATTTTATTTCTCTTCGTGGGACTCGTGGCTCGTTTGAATGATGCTGATCGGGCGACCATTTCTCCAGCGCCATAACAGCACTGCATAGCCAGATAGACCATATAAAACGAAGAGGCCAAACAATACCTTCGGCGGATCACTGACAACTATCACGTAGACCAGCAAAATAAGCAATGGCGCGATGAATGGGAAACTACGCTTCAAGTTCAAATCTTTAAAACTATAAAATGGCACATTCGTCACCATCGTCAAACCCGCAAACAAAGTGATACACCACGCATACCAGTGCAAGTTAACGGGCAAAATCTCCAGATCATCCATGAGCAAAACAAAACTTGCTATCAATGCTGCCGCTGCAGGACTAGGCAATCCCTGAAAATAGCGCTTATCTACAACCGCAATATTGGTGTTGAATCGAGCAAGACGCAGCGCTGCTCCAGCACAATAGACAAACGCGCCTATCCAACCCAACTTACCCATGCCACGCAACGACCATTCGTAAGCGACCAAGGCCGGCGCAGCACCAAATGAAATCATGTCAGACAAGCTGTCATACTGGGCACCAAATTCACTTTGTGTATTTGTCATTCGAGCGACCCGGCCATCCAGACTATCAAGCACCATCGCTGCAAAAATAGCCACTGCCGCCTTCAAAAAATTTTGATCCATCGCCATCACAATGGCATAAAAACCGCAAAATAATGCAGCTGTCGTAAAGGCATTTGGGAGCAAATAGACGCCCCGCGCCCTCCGCTTTGCCATCACTGGCGCGCCATTTCCATCAGCATCAATTCTAAGCTGAGATTTGCGTACGCCTTTTGGAAAAAGCTTGAAACTACCTTTGGGTTTACGAGATTTTAAAGATGGCATGCGATTCTAATTCGATTCAAATTCGATAAAAATAGCCCGAACATGTCGGGCGGAAGTTTGCAATTTATCTTCTAAGTATAACCCCGAAAGCCGGTCTGGAAAACCGGCATCTGGCAGGAAGTAATTATTTAAGTCTGAGCTTGCCAATTAAGTGAATTGACAAGGTGGTATATCCAGGTTCAAAACTTGGTTCTTCGACAGGTGCAGCACCCTTCATTCTTTGCATCATCGGTGCAGCTACCATCATAGGACGAATATTCGTTCCTGCATTATCAAAATCTAACGACTCAATAATGACGTCATCTGCCTTTTTCCCTATCGCATGCGTAATCATGCTTACTTTGTCAGAAAAATCTTTATAGCCGGCCGCTATACGCGCTGACTCAAATTTTGCAACGGCGGCATCTGATAAGCCAAAATTGATACCATTAAGTGCCAAAACCGTTTGTGCTGCCGCAGCAGTGACAGGCAAATGTTTTAAATTTTGAGTTTTTGCTTCAAGGTACTGCCCAGATCGCCAGCCTACCAATTGATGTTTTGCAACCTGACCAGCGGCTTTCACATCATCGTTATAAATTGGATAGGTGTAATAGCCGCGGGTACTTAATTCTGCCTGTGGATCTTCCTTTTTAATCAGATCAGTTCCAGTTTTCATCTTTTGATTTACTCTGGACGCTGCAGCTGCTTTATCTTTATCTTGCTCTTCAATAAAAAAAGTTACGACCGCCTGATCGTTATCAGCCTTAATTTCCGCATTTCCAGCTAACGAAATGACTGCACCAGAAATACTTTGAGCAAATAATGGTACAGAAACTAACATTGCTACGGTGAATCCCAGGATTTTTTTCATGACATTTTCCTTCTCGATTAATTTGATCAATACCCTGTTAATGCATTGACCTTAAAAATGAGACCAAAGTTATCATATAAAGTTCATACAACTGGAATATGCCACCATTTCTTACAATTTCCTCTTGGCATTTATCTGTGCATCTGACACAAAAAAAGCCGCTCATATTTTCACATGAACGGCTTTTTAATATTATTTACAACTAAACATGGTCAAAAATTAATTCTTGGATTGATCCACTAATTTATTTTTTGCAATCCAAGGCATCATAGCGCGCAATTTAGCACCTACTTCTTCGATTTGATGCTCAGAAGTCAAACGACGTCGAGAGATCAACGTTGGCGCACCAGCTTTGTTTTCAAGGATGAAGCTCTTCGCATATTCACCAGTCTGAATATCTTTTAAGCATTGACGCATTGCATCTTTTGTTGCTGAGGTCACGACTTTAGGACCGGTTACATATTCACCGTACTCAGCATTATTTGAGATCGAATAGTTCATGTTAGCGATACCGCCTTCATAAATCAGATCAACGATCAATTTCAATTCATGCAGACATTCGAAATAGGCCATCTCTGGAGCGTAACCTGCCTCAACCAATGTTTCGAAACCAGCTTTGATCAGCTCAACAGCACCACCACACAGAACAGCTTGCTCACCGAACAAATCTGTTTCAGTTTCTTCACGGAAGTTTGTTTCGATGATACCAGCGCGGCCACCACCATTCGCCATGGCATAAGACAAAGCGATATCACGTGCTGAACCGGATTTATCTTGATACACAGCGATCAGGTGAGGAACGCCGCCACCTTGAGAGTAAGTACCGCGTACTGTATGACCTGGTGCCTTTGGTGCGATCATGATTACGTCCAGATCTGCACGCGGAACCACTTGGCCATAATGCACATTAAAGCCATGCGCAAACGCCAGCACTGCACCTTGTTTAGCGTGTGGAGCAACGTTTTCAGCATAGACCTGAGCAATGTTTTCATCTGGCAGCAAAATCATGATGACGTCAGCTGCTTTAACAGCTTCATTTACTTCTGCTACTTTCAGGCCTGCGCCTTCAGCTTTGCTCCAGGAGGCACCACCTTTACGCAATGCGACAGTTACATTGCAACCAGAATCATTCAGATTTTGCGCATGTGCGTGACCTTGGGAACCATAACCGATGATGGCAACGTTTTTACCTTTGATTAAGGAGAGATCACAATCTTTATCGTAGAAAACTTTCATTTTTTATCCTGTTTAATTTAATTTCGTTTAATTTAGTTTAATTTAGTTTAATTCAATTTATGACGATGTCTGCTGTGATGTCACAGCAAACATTTAGACTTTGAGAATGCGCTCACCGCGTCCAATGCCTGAACCACCAGTACGAACCGTTTCCAAAATCGAAGTACGGTCAATCGAATCGATAAAGGCGTCCAACTTTCCTTTATTGCCGGTCAGTTCTATCGTGTAAGTCTTTTCTGTCACGTCAATGATCCGGCCACGGAAAATATCAGCTGTCCGCTTCATCTCTTCACGTTCTTTACCCACCGCACGCACTTTGATTAGCATCAACTCGCGTTCGATATGCGCGCCTTCAGTCAGATCAACCACTTTCACTACTTCAATCAGACGATTCAGATGCTTCGTAATCTGCTCAATAATGTCATCAGATCCACTCGTAACAATCGTCATACGAGATAGAGTCGCATCTTCGGTCGGCGCGACCGTCAAGGTTTCAATGTTGTAACCACGAGCTGAAAACAAACCAACAACGCGCGACAATGCGCCGGCTTCATTCTCAAGGAGTATGGAAATAATATGTCTCATCACAGATCCTCCGAGCCAAGCAGCATTTCAGTCAGACCTTTGCCCGCTTTCACCATTGGCCAGACGTTTTCAGTCTGATCGGTAATGAAATTCATAAATACCAGGCGGTCTTTCATCGCAAATGCTTCACGTACCGCACCATCAACATCAGCCGGATTTTCAATCTTCATGCCAACGTGGCCATAGGCTTCAACCAACTTTGTAAAATCCGGCAATGAATCCATGTACGATTCGGAATAACGGGAACCATAATCAATTTGCTGCCATTGCCTTACCATCCCCAGGAAGCGATTGTTGAGCAAAATAATTTTTGGTGTCAGGTGATACTGCTTACAAGTTGCAAGCTCTTGAATACACATCTGAATCGATGCTTCACCTGTAATACACGCCACTGTCGCATCTGGATTCGCCATCTGAACACCCATAGCATAAGGCAAGCCAACACCCATTGTTCCCAGTCCACCTGAATTAATCCAGCGACGCGGTTTGTCAAAACCATAGTATTGCGCAGCCCACATCTGATGCTGACCAACGTCAGAAGTAATGAAGGCATCACCTTTCGTCACTTCCCAGACCTTTTGTACAACAGACTGCGGCTTGATCACTTCATTTGAAGTTGGGTATTTGAGGCAGTCACGGCTACGCCATTCTTCGATCTGCTTCCACCAAGTCGCAAGCGCCTTAGGATCCGGACGCGTTTCAACGGCACTCAGTTGCGACAGCATCTCAATCAGCACGTCCTTAACGTTGCCGACGATAGGAATATCAACTTTAACGCGTTTTGAAATTGATGACGGATCGATATCGATATGGATAATTTTGCGCGGACTGGAAGCAAAATGTTTTGGATTACCGATTACGCGATCATCAAAGCGTGCGCCAATAGCGATCAAAACGTCGCAATGTTGCATTGCCATGTTGGCTTCATAAGTACCATGCATACCTGGCATGCCGACGAACTTCTTATCACTAGAACGATAAGCGCCTAAGCCCATTAAAGTATTCGTGCATGGGAAACCCAGCTCGTCAACCAGCTTATTGAGCTCTGGTGCAGCATGCGCAAGGATCACGCCACCACCGGTATAAATCATTGGACGCTCAGCTTGCAACAACAATTGAACCGCTTTGCGGATCTGGCCTGCGTGACCTTTGTCTACTGGCTTGTACGAACGCATTTCCACTTCTTTGGGGTAGTGGTATGTCGTCTTATGCATGCTGATATCTTTGGGAATATCAACCAAGACAGGACCAGGACGACCTGTTGTCGCAATAAAAAACGCTTTTTTAACCGTCTCAGCTAAGTCACGCACATCTTTAACTAGAAAGTTGTGTTTGACGCAAGGACGGGTAATGCCCACAGTGTCGCACTCCTGGAAGGCATCCTGACCGATAACGGCACTAGGAACCTGACCAGAGATCACGACCATAGGAATAGAATCCATATACGCCGTCGCCAACCCTGTCACTGCATTGGTCACACCAGGACCAGAGGTAACAAGAGCAACACCGACTTTATTGGAAGAACGGGAGTAAGCATCCGCCGCATGAATCGCCGCCTGTTCATGGCGCACGAGAATGTGCTGAAACTTATCCTGATTGAAAATTGCATCGTAGATATAGAGTACGGCACCGCCCGGATATCCGAACACATGCTCAACACCCTCTTCGGCCAGACACTTAACCAGTATCTCTGCGCCTGTAAATTCTGAACTCATTATAGTTGTCCTTTCAAGGTCCATAGGAAATTGATCGGATGTTCTTTCCTGGCGAAATCGCCATGCAAGTCCGGTAAGCTGAAATCCCTTTTTGTACGTTCACACATCCCTTCACATTTCCGTTGGAGATGGTTCCAGGCGGTGCTTAAGGCACTCGTTCAATCAGTGGTAAGGCTTTGCAACGACAAACTTCTCACGCTTGTGGCATGGGTTAGAACAAACAGCTTCATTTAAAGCGCACCTGCTGGCGATAACATTGTGGGTTATTCCGAACAAGTATTTGGTACTCCGAGATTTTGGAGTGGACTCACACGGTAATGCGTTGCAGCATTTTGGTCAAGTGCATTTATTAATAAAATCACCTTTGAGCTCTTGAAATATTTTCATGAACACGAAAATTAAGACACAATGTGCTATTTTTGCTAGCATGTGCGCAATTTTAAAAACATGTGCACGATTAATACAAAAAGCACTTTTTGAAAAAATCGCAAAGCAACTCTATGAATATTGCCAACAATGGCTACTGATAAAGAATTATCAAGCTTCCTCGAAGGTGTAGAACGGCGAGCATTTAAACATGCGCTCTACACGGTAAGGAACGAAGAATCGGCACTGGACATTGTCCAGGAAGCAATGATTAAGATTTCTGAAAAATATGGTGACAAGCCTGCCAACGAACTGCCCATGTTGTTTCAGCGTATTTTACAAAATACTATCCTCGACTTTTTCCGCAGGGAAAAAGTTCGTAATACTTGGGTTAGCTTATTTTCAAGTATTACCCCCAACAATAACCAAGGGGATGATAATTTTGACTTGCTGGAAAGTTACGCAGCAGAAGAAGGAACTGAAGCTGCCGAATCAACTGCTGACAAGCTTGAACGCGAGCAAGTTCTTAATATTATTGATGATGAAATAAAAAAGCTCCCTGCACGTCAACGGGAAGCGTTCCTCATGCGTTATTGGGAAGACATGGATGTGGCGGAAACCGCTGAGGCGATGGGTTGTTCCGAAGGCAGTGTAAAAACTCATTGCTCGAGGGCAACTCACGCATTGGCTGCATCGCTAAAGGCTAAAGGAATACAGCTATGAACTACTCACAAGAATCGCAAGATCTCGACTTTGCCTACAAAGTCCGACGCGCGCTGAATGAATCAGCCGAAAGCCTCCCCGCGCCTACTTTAGATCGTCTGGCGATGGCGCGCAAAGCTGCGCTTGCACGTAAAAAGCCAGATGCAGGAGCAAAAGTACACATATTTAGTGGTGTTTTAGCAGGAAATAATGGATTTTCATTTTCTGGCCCATCAACTTGGTTTGGTCGCCTGGGTATGATTATTCCTTTACTTGCTCTGGTTGCTGGACTTGCAGGAATCTATCAACACGAAAAAGAGCAACGCATTAGTGAATTAGCAGATATCGACTCGGCAGTGCTTGTTGACGAACTACCGCCTGCGGCCTATGTTGACACAGGGTTTACTGCTTATTTGAATAAAGCGGAGGAATAGGCGTGTTGTTTAGTATCTTCCGTCGAATCATTACCGTTACTTTTTTCGCGCTCTGGTTACCGTTAGCATATGCCAACGGTAACAATCCCGCCGCAGTCAAACCAACAACAGTGGCAGCGCCCGCAAAACCGCTCTGGACAGAATTAAGCCCCATTCAAAAGCAGGCACTGGCGCCGTTGGCGCCAGAATGGGAACAAATGCCGGAAATCCGGAAAAAAAAATGGGTGGGAATTGCCAATCGCTATGCCAGCATGAATCCTGCTGAACAACAACGTTTACAAGAAAGAATGCGCGACTGGGTCAAGTTAACACCTGAACAACGCACGGCCGCAAGAGAAAATTACGCTCACTCGATACAACTGAAGCCTGAAAACAAATCAGCTCAGTGGGAGCAATATCAGCAACTCACCGACGAAGAAAAAAAGCAACTTGCCGAGCAACATCAAAGCAAGAAAAATTTGACTAACTTAGTCCCGGAGACAATTAAAAACCCCCACGTTGTTACGCCGATCAAAGTTGGGCCAAAGCCAGTGACAGAAAAAAAGACGCCTGCATCGGGGTCAGCACCGGTTGCATCTTCGATTCCGGCGGCGTCTGCGGTGCCTTCATCTACCGAATCATCTGCATCGACCAATCCCAGTTCCACAACACAAGCCGTAGTGAAATAATTCTGTGAATCTAGACTTACAAGCCCCTGCGTTAGGCCGCCGATTGATTTGCATGGTGTATGAAGCCATGCTGTTATTCGGCATTGTTTTTGTTTTTGGTTTTCTTTTTGACGTTTCAACCCAAAGCAAAAGCGCTTTGATGCATGTGCATGGCCGTCAGGCGTGGCTCTTTTTTGTTATCGGCGCCTATTTTGTGTTTTGCTGGAGCCGTAGTGGTCAAACACTCGCAATGCAAACGTGGCGGATTCGCGTTACCGACCAGGACGGCAGCAGACTTCCGTTGATAAAAGCAGTTGTACGGTATTTCTTGGCATGGATGTGGTTTCTGCCCGCAACGGCACTAGGATATCAATTTGGCCTCAAAGAATGGCCAATGATGATTGTTGTAGCATTGGGAACCATCGCATGGGGAATGACATCGCGAATGGATAAGAATGGTCAGTTTTTACATGACAAATTAGCAAAAACCTGTCTGATTCAAGTTCCGGAAAAAAAACAATCAACTCAGAAAGCCTAGTCAGGTTTTGATGTTAGCTTGATCAATGTTATTCTTATGGAATAATTTTGGGCTCACTGTAAATTTACCTCCAGGTCATGGCGACGCAGCACGCAAAAGACTTTTAAAAGCCATCACTGCATCGAGGCAAGTTTTCGTCAGTCCTATCATCTATCGAGATTGAATGACATGCAACACAAAGCTCCTCGTCGTACCCGAGAACGTATCCTCGAATTGTCGCTTCGGCTTTTTAATGAATTTGGTGAACCAAACATCACCACGACAGTGATTGCTGAAGAAATGAATATTTCCCCCGGGAATTTATATTACCACTTCCGCAACAAAGACGACATTGTCAACTCGATTTTTACGCAATTTGAAGCGGAAATTAACAAAAAGCTCGCCTTTCCCCAAGGTCGAAAAGCAAATATCCAAGATATCTGGACTTATCTTCATCTGACTTTTGAATTGGTGTGGCGCTATCGATTCTTCTATCGCGATCTAAATGATTTATTGTCGCGAAATCGGAAATTAGAGCTTAATTTCAAGCAAATCTTATCGCATAAAATCAACGTCGCCACTGAATTGTGTAATGGTCTTCGTGCGGATGGCGAATTCGAAGGCACAGATATGGACATCGACGCTTTATCTACCAATATGGTGGTTGTAGCAACATATTGGCTGTCATACGAATACGTTCGCAATCCACGCAAATATACCGAGCTGCAAACAATGTCCGAATCATTAGCGCGTGGTTGCTATCAGGTTATTTCTTTGATCAGCCCATATTTGCGCGGCGAGACGAAACAAGTATTCGAAAAATTATCACAAGACTATTTACAGAAAATAAATCCAGCATGAAATCTGTCTGTGTTTATTGCGGCGCTTCACCTGGCAATTCAACTGATTATGCACTGGCAGCAAAACAATTAGCTGCCAGCTTAGTATCGCAACAACTTAGCCTCATTTATGGTGGTGGCAACGTTGGCCTGATGGGCATTCTTGCCGATGAAGTACTACGACTTGGAGGAGAAGTCACTGGCGTCATTCCGCAAGCCTTAATGGACAAAGAAGTCGGGCACAATGGCCTAAGCAAACTGCATATTGTCGCCAATATGCATCAACGTAAAGCATTAATGGCAGACTTATCAGACGCTTTTATCGCTATGCCTGGTGGCATAGGGACTCTGGAAGAACTCTTTGAAGTCATGACATGGGCTCAGTTGGGATTTCACCAAAAACCGATTGGTCTGCTCAACATCAATAGCTTTTACGACGGTCTACTGCAATTTTTACAACACACGTCTGAGCAAGGTTTTTTGCGCACCAATCACCTCAATATTCTCTTATCTGAAGCAGTACCCGACACACTATTACACAGGCTGAGAACCTATGTTGCGATTCCCACACGTAAGTGGATAGCAAACAGCGATTTATGATTTGTTGTGAATTGGAACGCAGATTCTGAAAATTGGCGTGTTTTCATTGAACTACTTTGTCTAGTCATGCTCGGAAATAAGGTTATTACCGAAATTAAGAGTAAAATGCGGCTTCACCTGTTCTTTTATATGTTTATTTCAAAACTATGAAATTCTCCAAGCAATTCTCTTTGTACGAATCCGAAGCGACGCACTTTATCCAAAGTTTAAAAAGCGCTAATCCTAAGTTGGAACAAGGGCAACGTGATGGTCGCGCCCTCCTCTGGGACAAAGCTCCTTTGGATCTCAACGTGCAAAAAGACAATCAGGAATCAAGCGTTCCACAGCAACCCTACGTTTATCAAAACAAGGCATAAGCCTGTTCCTGCAGATAGCCTGTGAGCACAAGCGCACTCCCCCCAATTGATCTTCCATTAGTCGGCGCGACAGACAGTACGCCGGACGTGGTTGACGGCTTGGCATTTGCCAAGTTATATGGGGAACCGCTATTTAAGCTACCGAATGACCTCTACATTCCCCCAGATGCACTGGAAGTTTTTTTAGAGGCATTTGAGGGACCGTTGGACTTGTTGCTGTACCTAATACGCAAACAAAATTTCAATATTCTCGATATTCCGATGGCGCAAGTCACCTTGCAATATCTGAAATATGTCGACCAAATACGCAAACATAATCTAGAACTTGCCGCCGAATATCTGTTGATGGCTGCCATGCTCATTGAGATTAAATCTCGCATGTTGCTACCATCGACCAAAAGTTCTGAAGGTGAAGAGGCGGAAGATCCGCGTGCTGAACTGGTGCGCCGTTTGTTGGAATATGAGCAAATGAAGCTGGCGGCTTATGATTTGAATGCCGTACCGCAGTTGGGTCGTGACTTTTTACATGCGCAAGTATTTGTCGAACAAAATACTATTTTGCATTGGCCACAAGTTGAATTAGCCGATATTCAAGCAGCCTGGGCAGATATTCTAAAACGCGCAACTCTGGTGGCGCATCACAAGATTAGTCGCGAAGAACTCTCAGTGCGCGAACACATGTCCGGCATTTTGCGTAAATTGCAATCAGCAAAGTTTGTAGAATTTTCTGATTTATTTGATCCTTCGCGTGGCGCTCCGGTACTGGTCGTTAATTTTGTCGCGTTGTTAGAACTCGCCAAAGAAACACTGATAGAAATCACTCAAGCAGAAGCCTTTGCACCAATTTATGTCCGACTCGCCTATTCGCCGAGCTAAGATCGCTTATCAATCGCGTAAGCAATCAGTCCTAATAGTCCCATTAGCCCCAATAGCCCCAACAACTAACGAATATATTTAATTTCTCACTATGAAAATCATTTCATCCATCGAAGAATTGCGCGATCACCTGAGCGGCCAATTGCGGACGGCATTTGTACCTACGATGGGCAATTTACACGAAGGTCATTTATCGCTCATGCGTTTGGCAAAAAAGCATGGCGACCCTATCGTCGCCTCGATTTTTGTTAATCGCCTCCAGTTTGGTCCAAACGAAGATTTTGATAAATATCCACGGACTTTCCAGGCTGACGTCGAGAAATTAGAAAAAGAAGGCGTTTATATTTTATTCGCACCGACGGAAAAAGATCTGTATCCAGAACCGCAAGAATTCCGCGTCCGTCCACCAGACGATTTAGGAAATATCCTCGAAGGTGAATTCCGTCCCGGCTTCTTTACCGGCGTCACAACGGTTGTATTGAAATTGTTCTCCTGCGTGCAGCCACGAGTTGCGGTGTTCGGTAAAAAAGATTATCAGCAGTTAATGATCGTCCGCAATATGAGCAAACAGTTCGCGCTGCCAACAGAAATCATTGCTGCTGACACCTATCGTGCTGATGACGGGTTGGCCCTCTCATCACGCAACATGTACCTATCAGAGGCTGAGCGTGCTGAGGCGCCGGCTCTCTACGCAGCATTAAATCAGGTAGCCAACGAAGTACGGAGTGGCCATCTCGATATGTTTGAATTGGAACGCAATGCAATGGCAAAGCTGGCTGGTCGCCAATGGAAGCCAGATTACATCTCGATCCGCAAACGTGCCGATTTACAGCCACCGTCAGCTGGTGATTTAGCGCAAGGGGCACCTCTGGTTGTGTTAGCTGCAGCCAAATTGGGGAACACTCGTCTGATCGACAATCTGGAAATCTGATTGATGTTGCGCAATTTCACCATTGCACTCTTGCTGTCGGCTGCCGTTATTCACGCGTCAGCCGCGGCAATCAGCGTGAAGGACGATGCGCAACACACAATCACGCTCACGCAACCAGCAAGAAGAATTATTAGCCTCGCGCCACATGCGACTGAATTATTATTTGCAGCAGGGGCTGGCGATGACATCATCGCCGTCAGCGATTACAGTAATTTCCCTGAGGCAGCAAAAAAATTACCCTCAGTTGGTAATGTCTTTGCCTTAGATACTGAACGATTAATGGCTTTCAAACCCGACCTGGTTGTCATTTGGGGCACGGGCAACGCAAGAGCCTTGGCGAATAAATTGCGAGGTCAGCATATCACCGTGTTCGAGAGTGAGCCGCGTAATTTCGAGATGGTGGCGACGTCCATTGAACGACTATCGATATTAGCAGGCACTGAAACCATCGGCAAATCGACAGCCAGCGGATTTCGCACGAGGCTCGAGGATCTCCGTAAAACGTATCGCCAACCCGATGCATCAAATCCCATCAGAGTGTTTTATCAAGTTTGGAATAAACCTTTAATGACGCTCAATGACGAACACATGATCTCTGCAGCAATTCGTTTATGCGGTGGTTCGAACGTTTTTGGCAAGTTAAAGGAACTGAGTCCAACCATTACAACAGAGGCTTTACTCGCCAGCAATCCAGACGTAATCGTGACAGGCGGAGAAAACACGGATGCACTTAATGAATGGCGTCAATTTAAGGCTCTCACTGCAGTAAAGCAAAACCGCTTGATTGCAATACCCGCCGATTTGCTTAATCGTGCAGGACCTCGCATCCTCGATGGCACAGAAGCGCTTTGTAAGCAATTGGCAGTTGCGAGGGGGAAGTAACGTCAGTCGCAAAAAACACAAACACAGCGATATATTTGTCTGCGGTCTCAGCACGCTTTTTAGATTGCGGTGATAATGGCGTATGTGGCCGCAAACGCGGCCTCCTTTTTTTGGGATGCAGTAATGCGTAAAGGCATTTTTCTCGCCGCTTCGGCCTACACTATCTGGGGTTTATTCCCACTCTATTTCAAAGCATTGCACACGGTTCCTTCCTTAGAAATTTTATTGAACCGAATGTTGTGGTCGCTATTATTTCTGGTTATCGTTCTGAGCTGGCGTAAGCAATGGGGATGGCTTGCAAGCGTACGACGCCAACCGAAGCTCATCGCCAGTTTTACGATCAGCGCGTTGTTATTATCGGCTAACTGGTTTATCTACATCTGGGCAGTCAATGATGGCAAAGTGATCGATGCCAGCTTGGGTTACTTCATGACCCCCTTGGTCAACATTCTAATCGGTGCAGTTTTACTGAAAGAAAGACTGCGAAATGGACAGTGGGCAGCAATTGCATGCGCCGCCTTCGGCGTCGCATGGATGACGTTCCAGACCGGACATTTGCCATGGATAGGCCTGGCTCTCGCTAGCACCTTTGGCACATATGGCCTACTAAGAAAGACAGCAGCACTTGGCGCACTGGAAGGATTGTCGCTAGAGACGGCCATTTTCTTTCCATTCGCGTTCGGCTATTTGTCCTGGCTCACCTACCATGGACAAAACGCGCTAATTACGACAGGTGTTGATGTCAAAATATTGCTCGCCTTGAGCGGGCCGATCACCGCTATTCCGTTATTGATGTTTGCCGCCGGTGCAAGGCGCATTCCGATGACGACGCTGGGTTTATTGCAATACATCGCACCATTGGTACAACTTTTGTTGGGAGTATGGATGTTCAATGAAACATTAGACGCCCATCGATTGATCGGCTTTGTTGCGATATGGGTTGCTTTGATCATCTATTCGGGCGAAAGTCTGTGGATGAATTTCAGCTCTTTTAAGCAACAACCTTAAAACAAACAGGGAGTATCGGCATTTTTAGGCCATTACATCCTTACTAATAAATGAGGTTAAAATATACTCCCCAGGGGTATTTTTTTAATAAAAACCACACATTGTGTCAATCCGTGCACACTCCAAAAACCTGATTTTGGGTTTCATGGTAAAGTAGAGCCTTCGCTAGGGGTCCTGGAACGATGTTTCCGGGTGAGAGAGTCCCTTGAACCTGATCTGGATAATGCCAGCGAAGGGAAGCGCAAAGTCCACGCCTTTATTCCGTTCATGCTTTGTTTGCTCCCTCGCTGCCATTTCACGATGCGCACAAAGAGCAAACCATGACACATCAAAGCCAACAACAATCCCATCGTTTTTTTCTGAAATTTCAGCCGCTCCTCATCGCCGCTGCAATCACGCACCTAATTTGCATGTCAGCCGCCCATGCCGCCGCAGATCCAGACAATGGCTTGCAAAATCCAACACAAGCCTTACAAGAAGTTGTCGTCACTGGCAATAAAACCACTGAAAAAGCCGCTTTTACCAAAGCCGCTGGTTTTATCGAAGAAAAACTCGTCGACACACCGTTTTCGGTGAATGCCTGGACAACCCAACAACTACAAGACCTGCAAATCCGTTTAACCACTGACGTCATGAAATACGATGCCAGTGTCAATGATGCCTACAATGCGGTCGGTTACGCTGAGCAATTTTCAATCCGCGGCTTTCAACTGGATAACGAATATAGCTATCGTAAAGACGGTTTTGCGATTCCAGGTGATGCACCGATCCCTCTTGAAAATAAGGAAACCGTCGAAGTCCTGAAAGGAATATCGGGCTTTCAGTCTGGCTTTGCAACACCCGGCGGTATTATCAACTATGTGACAAAACGCCCAACAAACAACGACCTGCGCAGCATTACAACCAGTATTTCTGAACGCGGCACCTTATATGGCGCAGTGGATCTGGGCGGCTTGTCGAATGATAAGCAATTTGGCTATCGGATTAATGTAGCGGAAGAACGTCTTCGTTCTTATGTGATCGGCGCTAATGGCAATCGCCAATTCATTTCGGGTGCATTTGACTGGCACTTATCGACACAATCATTGTTGGAATTTGATGCTGACTATCAACACCGTGCACAAATTTCAGCGCCTGGTTTTCAGTTATTCAATGGCACAGATTTACCGAAAGGTATTACTGCAGACATGATGCTGAACAATCAACCTTGGTCAAAACCGGTCGATACTATTGATAGCAATATCGGTGTGCGTTATGAGTACAAACTCGACAACGCATGGACTGCCAGCGTTGCCATCAACAAGCATGAATTTAAACGCAACGACTACACGGCATTTCCGTATGGCTGTACTTCGGGAAATATTCCATCCGGCTACTGCGCGAACGGCGATTATGATGTCTATGATTACCAAAGTGTCGGCGAGGCCAAGTCATCGTGGGGTAGCCAGGCATTGTTGAGTGGTAAATTCAGTACCGGCAGTTTTGAGCACCAATTCGCCACAGGTCTCAGCGATTCTCAGCGTAAGGACTTTTTTGGTGCTTATGTTTACGATCTGGTCGGCACCAACAATATCTTTCATCCAATTGCGGTTGGTCAATCTAGTAATACCACTGGTGCAGTATCACTACAAAGAACTGATAAAGAGTGGTCTGCATTCGTGCAAGATGCGATGAGTCTTAATGAAGCATGGACACTTCACGCCGGCATTCGCCGTCTTCATATCGATCGTACCCAACTCGGCGTGGACGGCTATCAACATAGTTATTGGGTTTCAAATCTTGCACTGGTCTACAAGCCTGCGCAAAACACCTCACTTTACACATCATTTGCCCAAGGCTTGGAACACGGTACGGTTGCGCCTTTTGGGACGAATAATCAAAATCAAATGCTCGATCCAGCCAGATCTAAGCAGATTGAATTTGGCGTTAAATCGGATCTCAATCGTGATCTGAGCGTAAGCGCAGCGTTATTCCGAATTCAAAAGCCACTGGTTTATATTGACGTTGATAATAACTATGTAAAGAACGGTACGGCACAACATACTGGCTTGGAACTAACAGCACTGGGAAAAATCACAAGTCAACTGAGTCTGGGTGCGAGCATGACTGCGCTAGACGCTATTCAACAAGATACGGGCGACATCACGCAGGATGGCAAACGGGTACTGGACGTTCCAAAACTAAAAACCACGATCTATGCTGACTATGCCGTTGCTGATCTTAAAGGCTTAAATCTGAACGCCAGTTGGCAGTATTCAGGTAACAAAGCATACACGCCGGATAACGCCGTCATTGTGCCCGGATACCAAGTCTATAACGTCGGTGCACGTTACCTTACCCGCGTCGGCAATACGACAACGACCATTCGTTTTAATGTCGACAATGTCCTGAATAAATTCTACTGGCGCGATGCGACGCAAAAGCTGGGCGGTTATTTATTCCCGGGAGCGGCACGGCTATATAAACTGTCGGCGCAATTTGATTTTTGATTTGGTTTCTATGTTGGCGGGTAGCACCCGCCAGATTCAAACGCCGACTCTACGGCAATATCACTTTTGACTTTCACCACTTTATTCAACACCTTATTCAACACTTTAAACACAGCAATTTATTCACCGTGGAAAATGAAAAAAGAAGCTTTTTTTGTCTGAACGCAGCGAGTTTCAACACGGATTTTTAACAAGCCTTACATTCTCAACGTACAATCTCAACGTACATTCTCAACGTACATTCTCAATGCTAAAAAAAAGGAATTCAGAGGGCTGAATTCCTTTTTTTTCTTATCGAAGCAGTCTGCTAAACGTTCGCCCTGACTAAAAAATCAACGCCAATTTCGCGCCAGGATTCAATTTCTTTTTGCAACCAGTAAGCGACCGTCGGATGCACCGTCACCCAGTCACGTCGCATTTCTAATTCAACACTACGCTTCATTTTTAACCGTATATCTTCATAGTCGATTTCGGCACGAGAGTGCATCAGCATGACAGAAAGTCGCAACGCTAATACGGCTTTGGCGAAATCGGGGTCTACCAAGGCCTCGCCCAATTTACGCAAATTGCCTTTTTGGCTCAGAATCAGCTTGCTCATGATGCGCTGCTCACTGGTCGTAAAACCCGCCATATCAGCGTTTTCTATCATATAGGAACCGTGTTTATGGTAACCAGTGTGAGAAATTGCCATCCCAACTTCGTGCAGCCGTGCGCTCCATAACAATAAGCGCATGTAGGTATCGGACGCTGGCTTCAGCTGTTGGTATAAGGATTTCACCATATCCACTACACGATTAGCGCGTGATGCATCGACGTTAAAGACGCTGGCGACTTTTTGCACTGAGACTTCACGACGGTCACGTTTCGTAGCACGCAAATACAGATCCCACATCACGCCCATGCGCAAACCTGCCTCAATCGGAATCAACACTTCAATATTAAATTCGGTCATCAGACCAATGAGAATTGCTAACCCCCCTACGACCATCGCCACACGCTCAGGCTTAATACCACTGAGTTCAAGATCACTGATCTTGCCGCACTGAACGCAATATTGTTTGAGTGCATTCAAACTGACCATGGTGATTTTCCCATCACCCAAGCCACCTTTGATAATGGCATCAGCGATCGCCCTCATCGTCCCTGACGACCCGTACGCTTTGCGCCAGTGTTGCGGCTGATAAGGTGGCGAAGAGTCTTCAAACATCGAACGTGCCGACAAAATTGCCGCCTCAAAAGCAGCATCAGTCAGGCGCCCATCAGGGAAAAAGTTCGCACTGGTTCTTACCGTGCCAATGCTAAATGATTCGACTTTGACAATTTCGTGGCCGCGTCCCAAAATAACTTCAGTCGAACCGCCGCCGATATCCATGACCAAACGTCGCTCACCTGGAACAGCCACCGCATTCGACACGCCCATGTAGATCAGACGACCTTCTTCCTCACCTGAAATTACGTCAATCGGATGCCCGATTGCTGCTTCCGCTAGCGGCAATAGAATGGCTGCATTCTTTGCAATACGAATTGTATTTGTAGCAACTACGCGTAAATTATCCACAGGGTAAGCATTCAGAACCTCGCGAAAACGACTCAGGCAATCAATTGCACTCTGCATCGCCTCTGGTGTGAGGTTGCCGTTCGCATCAAGTCCAGCGGCCAATCTGATCGGTTCGCGCGCGCTTTTAACAACGCGAATCGCATCGCCTTCATGGCGAGCAATATGCATCCGAAAACTATTCGATCCCAAGTCAACTGCGGCCAGCATGTTTGCTATCCTTTTAAGGTGATACCAGTCAATATTTTTAAGACAGAAAAATGATACTAATCATTTTTTATGACATTGCAATGACGATCACTTTCTATCAGGTCGTTCTTCTTTACCGTACCAGTCAATTATGTCTCAATGTGGCACAAAAAACCGCTCACGCATACCATCCAGACCAGTGGTACCTAATATTTCAGTCAACCGCTCTGCCGGACGCTTAGCAGGTGTGCCTTTATATTCCGCAATGATGAGTTCATTTTTCATCGAATGCTCCCAACCAACTAACTCAGTTACCGTCACCTGATAACCATGGGCTTCTAACTGCAGGCAGCGTAAGACATTCGTAATTTGACTGCCAAATTCGCGCGTATGAATCGGATGTCGCCACATTTCAGATAAGGGATTATTACGAACCGCATCGCCTTTATTTTTACGTAACGCCGATGCCACCTCCGCTTGGCAGCATGGCACCAGTACCATGAACCTGGCTTTCTTCTTCAATGCAAATTGAATGGCATCATCCGTTGCTGTATCACAGGCATGCAATGCCGTCACGATGTCGATGTGCGATGGCAATTGTTTAGAATCAGTCGACTCAGCCACCGATAAATTGAGAAACGACATTCCTGGAAAATCGAGGCGCTGAGCAAGTTCAGTTGATTTTTTGACCAATTCATCGCGCGTTTCTATACCGTATATATGTGCTTTGCTCTGTGCTTGCGCTGATTTAAAAAACAAATCGTACAAAATAAAACCAAGATAAGATTTACCAGCGCCATGATCGACCAGGCTAATATCCGCATGCGATTCTTGCAATTTAAGTAACAATGGTTCAATGAACTGATATAGATGGTAGACCTGCTTCAGTTTGCGGCGGCTATCCTGATTCAATTTACCGTCACGTGTCAGGATATGCAATTCCTTGAGCAACTCAACAGATTGTCCAGGCCGTATTTCGTGTTTTTCCGGCGTGGGTTGCGCCGCTGGCGGCAGCTTCTTTGAAGAGTTTTTTTTCATGTTACGGTGCTCAGTCATATTTGAATGGTGAATCAGTGCGGAAACAAAAAAGGACACAGGCTGACACCTGCGTCCTTCATTTCATAGGCCATGGCTGACATATCGAGCCATTTCAAAAAGAGTGAACAATCGGCCTCCGTCACGTCTCTCTGCTGCGCCAATTCGAATGCCAATTATCCGTAATTTAGATGCCTGAGTCAACTTAAGTCCGCTAGCGTATGAGTGCCTTTACCTATCAAGGAATTAAGCTTCAATAGCCCCGTTCGTTTGTGGTGTATTTGTGGCCTGTTGCGACTTTACCATTACAAGCCTGATCCAGAAGGTCGTACCAATATCGATTTGGCTATCAAAGCCGATACTACCGTGCATTTTTTCGATTAAATTTTTACTGATATGTAAGCCTAAGCCGCTGCCACCATTGATTCTGGTGTTCGAGCTATTTTCCTGGGCAAACTGTCCAAAGATTTTTTTCTTGAATTGTTCTGAAATCCCTGGTCCTGTGTCGACGACGCTAATCTGATAGTACTCGCCAAATTGATCAAGCAGTATTCTTACCAATGGTGGCTCGCCAGAAAATTTAACCGCATTCGAAATCAAATTGGTCAGGATCTGCATTAGGCGCCCTGCATCTACGTCAACAATTGCGCTACGCAACGTCGAAATAAATTCTAGTTCGATGAGGTACTCACGGGCATATCCTGCATTGTTTTCTATTACCTGCAAAATGAGAGGAATCAAATCATGTTTTTGCATATCCATGATCATCGCACCAGACGCCAGTTTATTGATATCCAAAATATCATTGACGAGACCAATCAATCGAACGGCATTCCTATGCGCTACCACAACCAATTTTTTGGGCTTTTCTTCGAGGCGTCCTAGCACTTCACTTTCTAATAAGCTCAATGAACCACGGACCGACGTCAAAGGGGTGCGTAATTCGTGACTTACCATCGATATAAATTCAGATTTAATGCGATCCATTACGCGTTGCTCTGTAACATCTTGCAGTGTCGCAATCATCCTCGCCTCACCCTCCGAACCGTACTCTATCTGCCCTAAAAAGCGTACAAAAATTAATTTCCTGGTTAGCGTATTTACTTCAAGTTCGAGATCAAATGATTCGCCGGTCGCAATCATATGGCCAATCTTGTTTTCAATAACAGGACGAGCTTCTGGTGTAAAGAAACGCATAATTTCGTCAAAGGTCGGTTGCGATCCCTCTGGCATCTGGTAGATGACGCAACTTTGTTCCGACCACTGCACTTCTTGCGTTTTAAAATTCAACTCCCAGGCGCCGACACCGGCGATACGGGCGGACGATTTCAATAAGGCATCATTCCGTCGCAACTCGAGCTCGATATTCTTTCTTAAATCGAGTTCAGCCTCCCAGGATGCCTTAACCGCCTGCAAATCTGCGGTCATCGCGTTAATCGCTTGCGCCAATTCACTTAATTCATCACCGCCCTCGACATCAAGTCGAAAATCAAGACGACCACCAGCGATTACGGTTGCACCTTGATGCAAGGTTTGAAGGCGGTCACGCAACAAAATAGCGGTAAATCTAAGCGTAAAAATAGCCAACGCCACTAAGATCAAAATGCCAATAGAAAGACTGAACATCAATTGCTGATACGCCGAATCAACATGTTTTTCGCTAGCGACTTGCAATTCATCAATGAGATCTGAAACAGCAACATCTTTTAATAACATCTGACTCACTAAGCGAATCTCAAATTGATGATCCGCTTCCAACCATGAGCTGGCGGCACTACTTCGACTTCCATTCAATACAAAAATACGTTGAAAAATGATCTCGCTGTCATTCAGCTTTTCAATTAAGTCCTGAAGCTTTTCCTGGTCACTTTCACGCAAACTTTCAGAGCGAATTTTCATCACCAGAGAAATAAATTTCTCCTGACGTTGTGACCACAGTTTTTTTGTTGCGGTTTGTTTGAATAAGAAATATTGATCTCGCTGAAAAGCTCTGTCGGAAACAATTGCATGCAAATTCCAAAGCATCAAATTGTATTGCTTGACGGTGTTGTAACGTGATACTGAAAAGCCAAGCAATGCCAACGCAAGCGCGAGGCCGATTAGCAAAAAAATAGAAGCAAAGCGCAAACGAGACAAGATTCGCATAGACTACGACCTGATTTTGACTGCGTCGGGTTTAACTTCTTTGAGCGCATCAAAATAGATATGCGCTAGAAAATCTGGCTCCTTGTTTGGTTTCACCAATTGATTCTGCTCTGCCCAACGCGCCTCATCGTCCAATGTGATAAGCAGTGAGGGTGCCAAAGACAGCTTAAACTTAAATTCTGGCCATACTTTCTTTACTAATGCCAATGGCACGCCTGTTCTGCGTGACATAATTTCTTGCGCCTCACCCGGATGATTTAGATTGAACTCTTCCGCTCTCAATAAGGCGCGCAAAAGCAATTTAATGACCAAAGGATGCGCTTTGACGTAATCAGGTTGTGACACGAGATTATAAGATTCGGTGTATAACTCCTTATCCGAAAATACGACGCCGTTATAGCCCAACGTATCTGCAATTAAACTCAATCTGTAGTTCCAGATCGAGAGCGCATCTACACGCGCTTCGACAATCGCTTGTTGCATTTCATTGGGCTGCAAATTTACTGCTTCAATGTCACGCATCTGCAATCCATGGGCCGTCAAAATGGTACTCAAAAAAAACTCTGCTGACGTTCCTTTGGGGTAGCCGATGCGTTTTCCTTTCAAATCCTCTGGACGATCGATACCCGCATCTCTTCTCGCTACCACGCCATTATTTGTATTCGCAGTAACCACGTTAGCGAAGATGGAAATGTCGCCACCATTCATAACGTGGTACATGATTGGCGTCTCAGCCACCGTTGCGATGTCATTATTACCTTTTAACATCGATTCCATGGCAAGTTTGCCTAAATCATAAGGCGTGGCATCGATGCGCAAGCCCTCTTTTTGAAAAAATCCCTGATCAAGGGCAATCTGTATTAAGGCACTCTGCGGCTGATTGGTGTAGGCTAATTTAACGGTTTCAACCGCCTGCGCAGCCGGCTGTGGCTGATCGCAAGCACTTAAAACAAAGAAACAATAGAAGAAACAAAAAGTGAGAGCAGCGACAACCCGCATACATTAACTCCATCATCAAACAACATAAAACGAAGAAAATACGGTAGCAAAGTGAGCAGAGTGTTTCAAATCAAGAACAGCATACAGTTCATTTAAAAATCACAAAATGGCGTAAATAATGAACAAATGCCCTGAGCAAAAAGCGAGTAGCACCATTCGGCATATATTATTCACCAGTCTCGATTCTGGAAGTTTTTTGGGTATGTACTAAGTTATCAGCTGAGTTATAGCCTGAATTACAGCCTGAATTACAGCCTGAGTGACAGCCTGAGTTATAACAATACCAAATAAACAAATAATTTCAAGCACAAGTTTGCAACTCACAAGGCTGTCGTGCAGCAATGACTCATTTAGATTATTTAGATGATTTAGAGGGTAGCTTCAGAAAAAATTGGAAAAAAAATTGAAAACAAAAGCAAAAAGCCAACCCGTACGGATTGGCTTTTTGCTTTTGTTTTGGTAGGCCGTGCGGGATTCGAACCTGCGACCAACGGATTAAAAGTCCGCTGCTCTACCAGCTGAGCTAACGACCCAAAACCTGCTAAAAATCTAAAAACTTAGTCGCAACTTAAGCTTATTTTGTATTCGTGGTAGGCCGTGCGGGATTCGAACCTGCGACCAACGGATTAAAAGTCCGCTGCTCTACCAGCTGAGCTAACGACCCGAAAGACCGAAATTATATGGCGTTTCAGACCCTCTGTCAATCCCTGCTTCAGGATTAAATCCTTATGCCTGTTACTTCAGCGAGCTTAAGCGACTCTTGGCTGCCTGTGCGGCTTCCGTACCAGGATATTGATTGACCAAGGCTTCAAGCGTTTTCTTGCTGGCAGACTTATCTTTAAGCTCGGTGTAGCAACCAGCGATATTGAGCATTGCATCCGGCGCTTTTGGGTGATCGGGATAGGTTTTGACGAGCTGCTGCATCGCCGCTATCGAACTCTTACAGTCACGCTGAGCATAAAATGAATTACCAAGCCAATACTGCGCCGATCCTTGATAAGCGGATTGCGGATATGCGGCGATAAAACTAGAGAATGCCGGCGCTGCATTTTTGTAGTCGCCATCCTTAAACAGGGCCATCGCATTATCAAACGCACGTTGCTCACTCACCTCAACTACTGCCTCTTTTCCATCGATCGTCATCCGCTTCGGTTCAATTTTCCGAATACGACTATCCAGATCGACATAAAAATCTTGCTGACGCCGCTGGGTATTAGCAATGTCGTTTGCTAAAACTTCAATTTGTCCACGCAATTTCGCAATTTCCCCACGTAACTGCTCATTTTCATTGGCTAAATCTAATGCGGTACTTTTATCTGCTTTAGCGTCGTTAGTTTTATCCACACGAACATTGACCGCATCCAATTTGGCGCGTAAATCCAAGATGGCTTTACGTGCTTCATCATCATCAAAAATGCCGGCTGAAGCCAAACCTGGTGCTAACGCTGCCATCATTGCAGCAACGAGAATGGTGGTACGGAAAGAGATAAGTTTCATGGCGATCAATTTTAATAAGGCCGAAGGGAATGCCCCCCCGGCAGGACTACATAGCGACAATTCCGGACAAATTTAGTTTTCGTCAAACGGTCAGGATAGCAGTGTAAATTTTGAAGTCTGCGATAGAAAGACGCCGGCCCATTGATGGAAACCGGCGCGTGACAATCTCAATACAGACTATCTGTTCTATAACTCAGTCAAACACAACAATTATTGATAAACGACATCTGCACGACGGTTTTCAGCCCAAGAAGCTTCATCATGTCCAGTCGCTTTTGGCTTTTCTTTACCAAGAGAAACGGCTTCGATTTGTGACTCAGGCACACCTAACAAACTCATCGATTTACGGACTGCTTCAGCGCGTTTTTGTCCCAACGCCAGATTGTACTCACTGCCACCGCGTTCATCCGTGTTGCCTTGGATCAGAATCTTACGAGTTTTATTGTTCACCAAATATTTGGAATGATTTTCAACCACAGATTTATAATCGTCTTTCACGATATAGCTATCAAAATCAAAGTAGACGCTGCGTTTTGCCAGTACACCTTGTGGATCGTTTAATGGATCAACAGAACCTGTCACCACCGTAGCAACGGTATTTGTTTCAGCTTGCTTCGCTGGCTCTGTTTTGACTAACTTTTCTTCAACCGGCGCTTTTTTTTCTTCCAGTGGCACCTTGGATGCACAAGCGGTCATCAACACGACGCTGGAAATCATTAAAGCAATAGTTTTGGTTTGGGATGTGAAGCGCATATTCTCTCCTGGTAAAAGTGAGTAAAAATTATTTCATGAAGGGGCCCCATGTGGGCTCCCGAATATCTCCGGCTTGCACCGTCAATCTTTGTTTTACTTTGCCATCAATTGAAACCACCGCCAATGCAGCCCGGCGGCCAGATTCCGTTGCATACATAATGTAGCGTCCGTTTGGCGAAAAACTAGGTGACTCGTCTTTCGTTGTATCTGATAGGCGTTGTTCTTGTCCGCTCGCCAGATCCAATGCATATAACTGGAATTTACCTTCGCGTCGTGAAATATACGCCAAAGTATGGCCATCTGGTGAGATCCGCGGCGTGATGTTATAACTTCCGTTAAATGTAACCCGTTTTGGTTCGCCACCGTTCACGCTCATACGATAAATTTGCGGTCCACCGCTGCGGTCACTTAGGAAGTAAATGGATTGTCCATCGGCAGAGAATTGTGGCTCAGTATCAATACTGCTACTACTAGTCAACTTTTTCAGACCCGTACCGTCCGCACCCACGGTGTAAATTTGCGTCAAACCATCACGTGACAACGCAATCGCCAGACGAGTACCGTCAGGAGACCACGCAGGTGCCGAATTGCTTCCTTTGTAATTAGCGACAACGCGGCGCTCGCCCGTGATGAGGTTTTGTACCCAAATGACAGGCTTCTTGGCCTCAAAAGAAACGTAGGCGACTTTCGTCCCGTCGACCGACCAAGCCGGCGAAATAATCGGCTCATTGGATCGTAACGCAACCCGCACCCCCTCACCGTCTGCATCAGCAACTTCGAGCCGGTACTCTGAACCAGATTTGGTGACGTAGGCAATGCGCGTAGAAAATGCACCTCGAACGCCAGTTAGTTTTTCATAAATATCGTCTGCAATCTTATGCGCCGTCAAACGAGTATTGACTGGCGGGGTAGCAACTGCAAATCCGGACAAAGTGGAAGACTTGATGGTGTCGAGCAATTTGTAGCGCACATCAAAACGACCGTCTGCGAGACTTTGAACACTGCCAACCACCAAAGCCTCAGCGCCACGTTGTTTCCATTCATCATAATTGACGGGCGTCGTTTCGGTGATTACTGCACCGGTATCGATGATTTTAAAATAGCCGCTGCGCGACAAATCATCTTTGATGATGTGCGTGATCTGCTGCGGGGTCAACGCTTCATTAGCAAATGTCGCAATGGCGACAGGAATCTGTGTAGAGCCAACACCTGAAACCTCAACCCGCAACTGCGCATACACCGGTGCTGCACTGAGGAAACTGAACCCGGCAACCACAGCGACACCCATCGAAATTTTTTTTAACGTAGACATCATTGCTAATTACTCTTCTTTCATTTTGTAGTGCAAATCCAAGCTAGTCGCAGCGGCGCCGGAACTATCACGCGGGAAAGGCTGCGCTTTCTCGATACCTTTTGCTACGGCATCGTCAAAGCCTTGTATTCCAGAAGACTTCAACTTGCGAACCGGCCCACGCAAATACCCATCAGGCAGCAATTCAATTTGATAAACAACTTCAGGGTTTCCAGCGATCGTATCCGAAACATTGTAATTCGTATTAGACCGAATTTTCGCAGCAATTTTCGCGCCATAACTTGGGTCGCCACGGTTATTGCCCGTTGACCGCGCTGCAGTGCCGTTGCCGCCACTTCCTGTCGCGCCTGCCTGTGCAGCCATGCGTTGCATATTTTCTTTAAACAACTTATCGCTCGCCGCTTTGTCTTTGGCCTGTTGCGCTTTTTGGTCTGCTAATTTCTGCTTCTCTAGCTTTTCTTGCTTGAGTTTGTCTAATTCTTTATCTTTTTTCGCTTGCAGCTCTTGTTCAGCAAGACGCTTTTTTTCTAACTCTTTCTCTTTTTCCTTCTTGGCTTGCAACTCGCGCTGTTCTTTACGCTGTTGTTCAGCCAATTCTTCCTGACGCTGTGCTTCTTTTTGTTTCTCAAGGCGTTTGCGCTGCTTATCTTGCTCAAGAGCGATTTCAGGATCTATTTTAGGCGCTTCTTCTTTTGCAGTTGGCACTGGTGTCGCTTCGACGGGCGCCGCGATTGGTACCTGCTCGGCCGCGACAGGCAGAGGGGCAGCTTCGCGCATTGTCAAATCCCATACTTCGGCCTCGACAGCTGTTGGGGTCGAGTTCTGCCACCTGATACCGACAAAGAAAAACGCCAGCAGCAGTAAATGCACCAGCACCGCAAGCGTAATCGCTCGTCCCTGACCTGATTGATACTGCTGAGAATAGAGACGTCCTGGAATAGAAACTTGATTCATAAGTGTATTAGATTCGCCAACGATGACTTGGTTCCGAAAAAATGAAAAATTTTAATGATGGCGCTGTCATTATAAGCTCGCGATGCGTCAAATTATAGGCCGCTTAATGGCCACTCTTCAAACTACACTGCCGATATTCAAATAAATCCCCGCCTTTAAACACAAGCATTTATTGTAAAAAACAACACATTTTCATCATTTCATGCTCACTTTCCAGAAACAACAGCAACAAGCTTGCAACATTTATCGCGAATCTGTCTGTTCGATGTCTGTTCGATAAATAAGAAAAACACTATCCGTGTAGAATTTAAATACGGCGCTTTTTACTTGTGTTATGGCAAGGTAAAACGCAATTATCCCAGCAAGTTATATGAAGGCTACTCGTAAAAATAGTACCGAATTGTACAATTTGCCTCTAATGCGACGCTGGAGAAGATTTGTTTAGGTCATTTACTTAAAAAAGAATTCTATGAACACCACGACTGCGACATCAACAAGCTTAAAACAACTCAAAATTGACCGTGGCCCAGGTAGCCCTGGCAAAAAGAAAAAAATAGGCCGCTGGCTCATTCTTGCCGGCGTGATCATCGTCGGCATTGGATTTATATTGAAGCCAGGAAAAAACGAAGTACAAGTGACGTCTGTGATCACCACCTATGCTTCTCAGCAATATGCCCAACTGACCGCTTCCGGTTACGTCGTTGCTCAAACTCGCGCAGCAGTCGCCAGCAAAGCCACGGGGCGTTTGGTGCAATTAAATGTTCGCGAAGGAAGCCAGGTAAAAAAAGGTGATCTATTAGCCCAACTTGATGCCAGCGATATCATGGCAGCGAAAACCCAGGCGCAGGCAAGCATCCGGCAAGCAGAAGCCGGTGTCGCTCAAGCGAATGTTGAACTCATGAATGCGGAAATAGAACTCAAACGCAGCCTGGGCCTTCAAGGCCAGGGTTTTATTTCTGCGCAAGCGATCGATACCGCAAAAAATCGTGTTGCTATGGCTAAAGCCGCTTATCAATCCGCCCAAATGGGTGTCGGCGTCGCACAGGCTGTTTTAAAAGTTCAGCAGGTGAACCAGGACTACACAGAAATTCGCGCCCCATTTGATGGCGTGGTACTGGTAAAAAATGCCAACGTTGGCGACATCATTACGCCATTTTCAAACGCAGCTGGTAGTCAAGGAGCCGTAGTTACGATGGCCGACATGAGCACTTTGGAAGTGGAAGCGGACGTGTCTGAGAGTAATCTGGCCAAGGCGCAAATTGGCCAGCCAGTCGAAATTACTCTCGATGCGTTGCCAGACACCCGTTTTCTCGGCAGCATCGTCAGCATCGTCCCGACTGTGGATCGCGCCAAGGCAACGGTCATGACAAAAATTCGTTTTGCCAAACTCGACCCAAGAATTTTGCCTGAAATGAGTGCCAAGGTGACGATATTGTCGCAAACGATTACGGCAGCGGATCAAAAACCTTTGCTGGCAATCAATCCCAAAGCGATCATTGAACGCGACGGAAAAAAACAAGTTTTCCTCATCAAGGACGATAAATTAGAGGATATTGTCATCAATACTGGTCGGAAAATTGGCGATAACATTGAAGTCACTGGCAACTTAAAATCAGGAGACAAGTTAGTTCTATCCCCGTCCGATAAATTGAAAGCGGGCGCTCAAGTGGTGGTTGGAAAATGAGTGAATTTAGCCGGGCGGACACGGACAATATACTGATCCGCATTAAAGACCTGAATAAGTCTTACCAACGGGGAGGTCAACATATTCCCGTCTTGGAAGGTGTAAATTTGGACGTTCAAAGTGGCGAATTTATTGCACTGATGGGTCCTAGCGGCTCAGGGAAAAGTACCCTGCTAAATTTAATCGCCGGAATCGATAAGCCAACTTCAGGCAGTATAGAAATTGCTGGCGTGAATATCGCCCGATTAAGTGAAGGTGAATTGGCAGATTGGCGTGCTGCAAACGTCGGGTTTATTTTTCAATTTTATAATTTAATGCCAGTGTTGACGGCGTTTGAGAATGTTGAGTTGCCCTTACTTCTCACGCACCTGTCACGCGGACAACGTAAGCAGCATGTTGAAGCGGCATTGGCAATGGTGAGCTTAACAGACCGGATGGATCATTACCCAAACGAATTATCAGGTGGTCAGCAGCAACGTGTCGCCATTGCACGTGCATTAGTAACCGACCCGACCCTGATCGTCGCCGACGAACCGACGGGTGATCTGGATCGCGTGACCGCCGGTGAAGTTTTAGATTTATTGGATGAACTACATACGGATTTGGGAAAAACCATTGTGATGGTAACGCATGACCCCAAAGCAGCCGGACGCGCCAAACGTTTAGTACACCTGGAAAAAGGTGTACTGGTACCTGATAGTGTCATGACGTCTGGGGCACACTAGGCTTATGTTCATTTTACGATTGCTGTTAAAAAATGCGTTTCGTCACCGCTTGCGTACCATTTTGACCATGGTAGGTTTAGTGGTCGCGATTTGTGCGTTTGGCTTATTGCGCACCATTGTTGATGCCTGGTACGCTGGCGTCGAAGGGACTTCCAGCGTCCGTCTAATCACTCGCAACGCTACATCACTCACCTTTCCGCTTCCACTCAATTATGCAGAACGCATCAAAACAGTAGAAGGTGTCACGGGTGTTAGTTGGTCAAATTGGTTTGGCGGTGTGTATATCACTGAGCGAAATTTCTTTCCGCAATTTGCGGTCGACGCTGCCAGTTATCTTGCACTCTATCCTGAATATGTTTTAAAAGATGACGAAAAGAAAGCCTTCTTACTCGATCGCCAAGGCGCGATTGTCGGTCGCAAACTGGCGAATCAATATGGATGGAAAATCGGCGATCAAATCCCCATCAGAGGCACAATTTTTCCTGGCACCTGGAATTTTAATCTGCGCGGCATCTGGGATGGCATTGACGCCAAAACAGACGAATCACAATTGCTTTTTCATTGGCAATATCTGGCGGAAACAGTACGCAAACGTCAGGCATCGACGGCGGATTATGTCGGCGTCTATGTCGTGAGGATTAACGAACCAAATAATGCACCGATGATTTCTGAACGTATCGATACTTTATTTAAAAACTCGTTAGCAGAAACCTTAACCGAAACTGAAAAAGCGTTTCAGTTAGGCTTTGTCTCAATGAGTGAGGCGATTTTAGTGGCGATTAATGCCGTCAGCATTGTGATTGTCGTCATTATCATGGCCGTTATGGCCAACACCATGATGATGACTGCGAGAGAACGCATTGCAGAATACGCGACCTTGAAAGCATTGGGATTTTCACCGGAATTTGTGATCAAATTATTGTTTGGCGAGAGTCTGGTCATCGCGCTGTTGGGTGGCGGCTTAGGTTTGCTCGCAACGATTCCGATTGCAAATGCATTTGCCAAATCGGTAGGCACACTGTTTCCGGTTTTCCGTGTTTCTGAGACTACGATGCTGTTCCAATTTCTCGCAAGCGTCATCGTTGGTGTGGTCGCCGCAGCGTGGCCAGCGTGGAAAATGAGTCGTATTGATATTGTGAATGGTTTGAGGCACGTAGCATGAAATCGACGCATTTTTCAATTCCTATTTCTTACATCGCCAGAAATTTATGGGTGCGCCGCTTCACCACCTTGCTGACAGCGGGCGGTATGGCTTTAGTGGTATTTGTATTTGCGGTCGTATTGATGATGAGCGAAGGCATACGTGCCACGTTAGTCGCCACAGGACAAGCCGATAATGCACTGGTATTGCGTAAAGGCGCAGGTGCCGAAATCAATAGCGCCATCACACGGGACCAGGCAGCCATTATCGAGAGCTTACCTGGCATTGCGACGGACGAAAAAGGCCAGGTGCTCTTCACCAAAGAGCCCGTCGTCTTAAATAATCTGGCCAAACGCAGTAATGGCAAGCCAAGTAACGTCACTATGCGTGGCAGCTCTTTGGCTGGCCTGATGTTGCGGCCTGAAATGAAGATCGTGCAAGGACGTATGTTCCGCCCGGGAACATCAGAGATCATTGTCGGCACTGCCATTGCCAAAGGTTTTCGAGGGACGCAATTAGGTGAAACCTTGCACTTCGCGCAGCGTGACTGGATTGTTGTCGGAATTTTTGATTCTGGTAAAACTGGCTTTGATAGCGAAATTTGGGGAGATGTGGATCAGATGATGGCAGCCTTCAGACGCAATGTGTATTCAACGATCGTCTTCCGCTTAGGCGATCAAAGTGAATTTGAAAAAATCAAAGCCATTATTGGCGATGATCAGCGACTGCAATTAGATGTCAAACCGGAAATTCAATTTTATGCGGAACAAAGCGAGTCCCTGGCGACTTTCATTCGTATTTTGGGCTTAAGTTTATCGATTATTTTTTCCATTGGCGCGGTAGTCGGAGCAATGATCACGATGTTTGCCGCGGTCGCACAACGGGTGGGTGAAATTGGCACATTACGTGCGCTGGGCTTCAGACGTGGTGCGGTACTCATTGCGTTTTTGCTGGAATCTTTATTACTGTCATTTGTGGGCGGCTGTATCGGTTTGTTTGCCGCGTCCTGGATGCAGGCAGTGGATATTTCGACGACGAATTTTCAGACGTTTAGCGAGCTGGCATTTCAATTTAAATTGAATGTCGAGATCATTATCAAAACCTTGATATTTTCATTGTTCATGGGTTTTATCGGTGGTTTTATACCGGCATGGCGCGCAGCGCGGATGAATATCGTCGACTGCTTGCGTGCTGCTTAAGCACGATTGAAGTGATTGCCGTACAGGTCTATTTGACATGATGTCATTCAATAGACTTGTACGGACAAAAATTACCTAGCCGTGATATTCAAGGCAAGCTTTGCAATTAATTTCTACTTTTTTCGACCGCGTGCAATTCTTGCGAACGATCTTTCGACTGGTCTGCATTCATAAAACTATCTGAGGTTGGCACTTTGAGCTCGACAGCGGAAATAGTCGCTATTTGAGCGTGGCCTGTCAGTAATTGCAAGGCAAGTACATGGCCGCCGCTGTTATGGTCAGCTGATAAAAAATGCCAGTGGTAACCAGGTACGTTAAAACCCTTTACAAATGCAGGACTACGAAAGCCGATCAATTGCCCTTTCGTGGCGCCAATTTTAAACACTGACTGCGTTTTAGAGACTTCTGCCAGAGGCTTGTAAGGCTTATCTTGCGGATAAATGGCGCGGGTTGTCATGCCATCAAATTCACCCTCGATGCGGATCGCATAAAACAGGTTTTTATTGACCAGGCTGGCATCCAACTTTGCCTCGAGTTCTGCCAGCGTTTTGGCGTCGGACAAGTCTACCCTGGTGTCAGTTTTAAAATCGGTCACGATCGCCAGCGGTGAATGCTCTTGTGGATTTGCAAGTTCGACTTTGCCGCTGCCTTTCACTTTGAAGAAAACGCCATCTAACAAGATCATTTCGCCGTCGACACGATTGTAAGTACCTATGCCAAAATTGCCGTGTTTTGCTAATTCAGAGACGGTGATGTCACCCTCGTAAGCACCAGCGAGCAAAGCATCGATAGTTGAATATTGGTATAAACGCGACTCATCTGCCTTGGCCATTGGCACCATGGTCATGGCAAATAAAGCGACGAGAGAAATGTGTTTGACGGCAGTTTTCATAGAGAGAAATAATCGAAAAAGTAGAAGGAAATTGCAGAAGCAGACAAAAATGCAAGACAAAATACGATGCAAAATACGAAGCAAAAACCAAGAAATACGCTAAGCGCCGTCTGAGAATTTGTTTCATTATGATTAATATTTAACTTTTAGACAATCTTCAATCGTTATGACTGTTGGGACTGTGCTTGTGGCGATGCTTACTGCGATGCTTACAGCGACGTTGGTGGCAATGTTTGTGCCTGTGATTGAGACTGTGATTGAGACTGTGAATGTGATTGTGATTGTGAGAGGAGAGAATCAATTAATACCTCCTTGCAAACCTTCTCTCTCCCCATCACGATGACTATTTGGCGGTTTAAAGCGCCTGTAACGCCTGCAGCAATGGGATGCAAGCATCCGCAATGCGATCGATGCTTTTTTCACGCAAGGCCGCCAGGTCGGGTTTTAATTCACTTTGCAAACCCGCCCATTGAAGCAAAGCATGACAGGCATCAGGATGATCGAAAAGCCCATGCAAATAAGTGCCAAGGATCAAGTCGTCCGGGGAACGTGCGCCCTCATCGTCGCCGTTGATTTTAAAAGCGGGTAAAGTGTCATTGCTGGCGTAAGTGATACCCATATGGATTTCATAACCCATGACAGCAACCGGCACATCGGTAAAGGCGCAGGTGCCACTAACCTCTTCCAGACGTTTCTCGGCTGTAAGTTCGGTCGTGATATCCAGTAAGCCCAGACCTGCTGACTCACCTGGCGCACCTTCCACGCCGTGCGGATCACTGACGATCTGCCCCAACATTTGATACCCCCCACAGATACCAATCACCTTACCGCCGTAACGTAGGTGTTTTTCGATCGCAGCTTGCCAACCTTGTTCCTGCAAAAATGTTAGATCAGCTCGCGTATTTTTACTTCCGGGAAGAATAATCAGATCGGCAGCAGGAATCGGTGTACCGATGCTGATGAATTGCAGATCGACGTCCGGGTGAGCGCGTAAAGCATCAAAATCAGTATGATTAGAAATACGCGGAATGACGGGAACGATGATCTTGAATTTGCTATTTGCCGATTGGCTGGATTGACTGGACTGAATTGCATCTTCGGCATCGAGTTGCAAGCCGTGCAGATACGGTAACACCGCCAATACAGGTTTCCCGGTTTTCTCTTCCAACCATGTCAAACCCGGTTCTAGCAGGCTGATATCACCGCGAAAGCGATTAATCACAAAGCCAACAATACGCTTTTGCTCGGATTCAGAGAGGCAAGCCAAGGTACCCAAAAAGTGCGCGAACACACCGCCACGATCAATATCGGCCACCAGTATCACCGGGCAATCAACCGCTTCGGCAAAGCCCATATTGGCCATATCACGCTCACGCAAATTGACTTCTGCGGGGCTACCTGCGCCTTCCACAATAATCGCGTCATAGTTAGATTGAAGACGCGCATACGATTCCAACACGGCGCTCATCGCAATGGATTTATATTGATGGTAGTCGCGCGCGTTCATGTCAGCGCGTACATGACCATGAATAATGACTTGTGCCCCGGTATCAGACGATGGTTTCAGTAGCACCGGATTCATATCCGTATGCGCAGGCAAGCCAGCAGCCAGCGCTTGTAAAGCTTGTGCGCGGCCAATCTCACCACCATCAATCGTCACTGCGCTGTTGAGCGCCATATTTTGTGGTTTCAGCGGCACGACGCGCACACCTTGCCTGTACAACAAGCGACACAATGCCGCGACGACGGTGCTTTTACCCGCATCAGAGGTGGTGCCTTGCACCATCAAGGTTGAAATTTTCATGATTTTATTTTTTGCGTCGAGGGAGCGATTCCTCGTAATAGTGCTTGCGATCGTGCTTGTGATCGTGCTTGCGATCGTGCCTGTAATTTTTTCGATAATTCTTAAATTGCGAAATAATTGAGGGTCATTGTAGGGACGCAACGTAGATGAAGCAAATGATAAAAATAATACTCCTCTACAGTATTATTTTTTACCTCATCATATTCCATGATAATTAGCACAAAATTCTAAAAAATAGGGGGAGTATATGATTTCAACGTATTACAGAACTCGTTAAAAAAACGGCGACGGTATCTTTACTCAGTCTTCTTTGCGACACCGTCAATGTCATGTGCTTGCTGCCAGCCACCACCACTCGCCTTCACCAGATAAACGGCGGTCAACATCTCCTGCCCTTGAATTTGCACCAATTGACGCTGATCAGCCAACAAAGTTTGTTGTGCCGTAATGACATCGAGGTAGGTCGCTAAACCACCTGTGTATCGCGCATTGGCTAAGTCGAGGACGCGTTGTGCACTGTTCACGCTCGCTTGCGCCTGATGCCGGGCACGTGCCAACAGAACTGCACCTTGCATGCCGTCTTCCATTTCTTGCATCGCGACCAACACGCTGTGGCGATAATTTGCGACCGTGGCGGTATACGCGGCTTTCGCATAATTGACGTTTGCGTCGATCTTTCCGCCATCAAACAAGGTCTGTGCTGCCGATGCGCCGAGCGACCATAAAATACTCGGTGCACTGATCAAATTACGCCATTCATTGCTATTCCAACCGCCATTCGCTTGTAACATCAAGGACGGGTAATACGCTGCCCTTGCCACGCCAACATTTGCATTTGCGACGGCAACTGCGCGCTCGGCAGAAGCAACATCGGGACGGCGTTGTAACATCGCCGATGGCAAAGCGACCGGGATATTTGGTGGAGTGAAGCTCACCACTTTACGTGCCAATGCAAATTCAGGGGCGGGTTTTCCTGTCAAGGTAGCGAGCGCATGCTCAAACTGCATGCGCTGCTTTTGTAGCAATTCTAGTTGCGTTTGATTCGCATCCAACAAGGCTTGTTGCTGCGCGACGTCGAGACCAGAAGCTGCACCGAGATCATGGCGATCAGTGATGAACTGTAGCGCCTTCCCCTGTAAAGTAATCGCTTCGCGCACAACCTCAATTTCTGCATCAAGTTCACGCAAATTAAAATAATCTGCGACTAATTCAGCCATAAGCACCAAGCGGACATTTTCAACATCAGCGCTTGCCGCTTCCTCAGCGGCGCGGGCACTTTCAACGGTTTTGCGCACACGTCCAAACAAATCTGCTTCGTAACTCACCGCAAAGCCCAGCTGCTCGCTATTTTGGACTGTCGATTGATTAATAGCGTTGTACGCTGCTAATGGTCGGTCAGCAGAAATTTTCAAACGAGAACTACCGAGTTGAGCACTTAATTGCGGAAACAATCCTGCATTAGCAACACCAGCTTGCGCTTTGGCTTGTTCGAAATGGGCGGTTGCTACCTGTAAACTTGGGTTATTAGCCAGAAGACTTGTGGCTAACAGATTGAGTTCTGCATCCTGAAACATCTCCCACCAATTGCCCTTCAATTCATTGTCACCTGGTTGTGCAACAAGGAACGGCGCCTCAGTTTTCCAATGCGCGGGCAGCGCAATATCCGGCTTCTTATAATCGGGTCCAGTCGCACAGCCACCCAACAAAACCAGTGCGCTAAGGGCGAAACTGCGTTTTGTTAGTGTCATGCGGCCGCCTTCTTCTGTTCTTCAGGTTGAGACGGCACCACGATCACAACATCCTTATCGGCCAAGGAATCGGCTGGATTCAGCACCAGTTTATCGCTGACGGTAATACCATCAAGAATTTCCAGTTTATTGCCAAGGTCATGGCCTATCGTGACGGTACGTAATTGCACTTGACCATTCGCATTTACAACAGCCACGCGGGTTCCTTCCGGGCGGAATAAAATCACATTCGATGGCACGGTCAATAGCTCAGTGCTACCGCTAACCGGCAAGGCAACTTCGACATAAGCACCCGCTAATAAGGTATTGTCTTTGTTCTGCAAATTGATTTCTAGCTGCATAGTGCGGGTTGCTACATCGATTGCGCCTGCTGTGCGTGCGACGGTACCATGAAAGATTTGCCCCGGTAATTCTTTTTGGGAAATGCTCACCGTATCGCCGGCTTTCATGCGTTGCGCATAGGCTTGCGGCACATACACATAGACCCGCAAAGTATCAACCTGTGCCAAGCTAAATAAGGCTTTGGCAGCGCCGCCATTGCCAGCATCGATCAAATCACCCACCTCAACGTTACGATGCGTAACGACACCAGAAAACGGCGCGACAATGCGTTTAAACTCGGTTTGCTTTTGCAAACGAACCACGTTAGCGTCCGCTGCTGCCAGATTAGCTTTGGCCTGGGAAAAAGCACTGTTACGCTCATTTAATTCTTGTTGAGTGACAGCGTCTTTTTTGCGTAAAGCTTCCCAACGTTCTGCGGATGTTTTTGCTAAATCCAGACTTGATGCGGCCTGTTCCCTCGCAGCAATCGCCTGCGCAAGTTGCTGATCTATGTCGGGCGTGTCGATTTCTGCCAGCACATCGCCTTTTGCCACGCGAGCACCGATGTCTTTATGCCAGCGTACGACATAGCCACTACTACGCGCATAAATCGGCGCCTCTATCATGCCTTGCAAGGTGCCAGGCAGCGTCAGTGATCCCGTTCCCGTGGCTGGCTTAGCAGTGACGACTGTCACATATAATTTGCCATGTTCCTCAACTGCTTGCGTCAACGCATGGGCATGACTTGCGCGTAATGCAAACGTCGCAACCCCGCCCAATCCCAGGCAAATCAAGACCCCGAGACTAATTAAGCGGGCACGTTGCAAAATCGGGCCGCGGTGAGGGTGTGTCTTATGGGGATGCAAAGCATCATCTTCATGCTTACCGTGAATCCCCAAATCGGCATGACGTTTTTCAGATTGTTCAGACATGTTAAGACTTCCCTTCTTCTGCAACTGTTGCGGTAGCATCGCCGGCGTTATTGACCTTGACGCCGCGCTGATTATTTTTTTCCTGACGATGTAACAAATGACGATGGATCGCAGCGAAAACGATAGGAACAAAGAACAACGTCGATACCGTCGCAAAGAGCAAACCACCAATCACGGCGCGCCCCAGCGGTGCATTTTGTTCCGCCCCCTCACCAAAACCAATAGCCATCGGAATCATACCGATAATCATTGCTAATGCCGTCATCAATACCGGACGGATCCGCGTCGCCCCTGCCTCGAGTGCAGCGGACAATGGTGGCAAGCCCTCATTCATACATTGGCGGGCAAAGGACACCATCAAAATACTATTGGCCGTAGCCACACCCATGGTCATAATTGCGCCAGTCAATGCCGGAACGGTTAAGGTGGTACCCGTTAAAAATAGCATCCAGACGATGCCCGCTAATGCAGCAGGTAACGCGGTAATAATAATGAATGGGTCAACCCAGGACTGAAAATTCACGACAATGAGCAAGTACACCAAGACAATTGCCATCGCCAGACCGATACCCAGACCAATGAATGAGGATTTCATCGTTTCGACCTGACCACGGATAGTAATCGTGGTGCCGCGCGGTAATTCTGCACGTAATTGATTGACCAGTTTTTCAGTTTCCCCTGCAACACCGGCCAGATCACGACCTTCGACACTGACATACAAATCGATGACTGGTTTGATGTTGTAGTGAGAAACGACGGCAAATTGTTCGGCTGGTTTCACATCGACCAGATTGCTCAGCATTTGTATCGGCATACTACCGTTTGCATTTGGAACTGCATTTGCTGCTTTTACTGGTGTACGCAATAAAGTATCAAGATCACTGATTTGATATTGCGGTGTTTGCACTGCTACGCTGTAGACCACGCCGTTGGCAGGGTTGAGCCAAAATGCCGGGGCCGTCTGAAAACTACCCGACAACGACACCAATAGATTCTGCGCAACATCAACTGGATTCAAGCCCAATTGTTTCATTTGGCTACGATCCATATTCAAGGCCAAGGTCGGCAAGTTGTTTTTTTGGTGGATATGCACATCCACCGAACCCGGTATCGTTTTGACCTGTTTCATCAATTTGCTCGCAATTTGATAATTGCCTCGCAAATCTGCACCAGCAATTTGTATATCCAACGCAGCGGGCAAACCAAAATTCAAAATTTGCGTAACGATATCGGCAGGCTGAAAGAAAAATTCGACGCCCGGAAAATGTTTAGGCAACTCGTTACGTAATTGCTCAATATATTTAGCGGTTGGATGGTGATCTGCAGAAAGGGACATCAATATCTCGGCATCCATCGTGCCTATCGTTCCGGCATTGCTATACGAGAGGTTGATACCGCTATATGGCAAACCAATATTATCAAGCACCGTCTCCAATTCTTTGGCTGGCACGATGGTGCGAATCACTTTTTCAACTTCATCCGCAATTCTGGCTGTTTCTTCCAGACGAGTACCCGTTGGCGCACGCATGTGTAAGCGAATCTGACCGGAATCAACGCTAGGAAAAAAGTCTCTTCCCAACGTAAAGACGAGCCCGCACGACAAGATGCAAAATGCCAGAAACGCACCGCCAAACGTTTTGCGGTGGGTTAGCAAGGTCGATAAAATAATGATATATCCGCCGCGAAATTTTTCAAAACCAGCATCAAAGCGCCGATACACGCGCTGCAGCAGTGTTGGTTTTGCGTTCGGATCGATATGCGCGTGATCCATCATCAGCATCACCATGGTTGGCACCAGTGTCCGCGACAAGACGTAAGACGCCAGCATCGCAAATACAACGGCCTCCGCCAATGGAACGAACAAAAACTTGGCGACACCTGCGAGGAAGAACATCGGCACGAACACGATGCAGATACATAAGGTCGACACCAACGCCGGAATCGCAATTTCACCCGCACCGTCAAGAATTGCTTTATGTAAGTCCACACCTTGATGTAAATGACGTTCAATATTCTCAATAGTCACCGTTGCATCATCCACCAGAATACCGACCGCCAGTGCCAACCCGCCGAGCGTCATGATATTGATGGTCTCGCCCATTGCATATAGTGCGAGAATCGATGACAAAATCGATAAAGGAATCGATACAGCAATAATCAAGGTACTACGCCAATTCCCCAAAAACAACAGGATCATAGCGGCAGTTAAACAAGCGGCGATCAATGCTTCATGAATAACGCCGCTAATAGCAGCCTTAACAAAAACTGACTGATCAAATAATGTGGTGATCTTTAAATCTTTAGGCAAACTTTGCGCCGCAACGGGCAAAATGCCTTTGAGTGTATTGACGATGTCGAGCGTTGAGGAACCACCGTTTTTCAACACCGATAACAACGCACCGCGTTGACCGTTTTGCCTGACAATATTGATCTGCGGGCTAAAACCATCACGGACTCTGGCGACTTCGGACAAATACGTGGTGCTACCATTTTTTGCCAATACGGGAATATTATTGAGACCCTCGATCGAATTCGGTGAGCCATTCATCGCGACGTTGTACTCGGTTGAACCGATTTTTGCGGTACCAGAAGGTAAGGCAAGATTCTGTGCATTGACCGCATTGACAACGTCGGTCGGTGTTAATCCTTTGGCCAATAAAGCCTGATTATCTAAATCCACCGATACCACCCGCATTTTGCCGCCGTATGGGTAAGGAATCGCTGCACCCGGAACGGTAATCAATTGTGGTCGTAAGAAGTTAATCGCTGTGTCACCCAAGGCTTGCTCTGTCATCGTCGGACTCGACAAACCTAGTTGAATGACCGGAATACTGGAAGCAGAATATTTAATAATCAACGGTGGCGTAATCCCGGGCGGCAACTGACGCAACTGCGCCTGTTCGACCGCCACGACTTGCGCAATCGCCATTTGAATATTGACGTTAGGCTGAAAGAAAATCTTAATAATCGAAATGCCAGCCAATGATTGCGACTCAACATGCTCAATATCATTGACTGTGGTGGTCAGACTGCGTTCATTGGTGGCGGCAATTCTTTGCCCCATTTCCTGCGCCGAAAGACCGCCATAGTTCCAGATAATACTAACGACGGGAATATTAATGTCTGGCAGGATGTCGGTCGCCATTTTGGTCAAAACCAACGGCGTAGACAATAAAATGAGCAGTGCCATCACGATAAACGTGTACGGGCGCCGAAGTGCAATCTGAACAATCCACATGTTTTAACCTGGAAACGGAATTTGGACAGCGTGTCGGTTCTGGGTTATCTGTTCATATCGTCGACAACATCCAAACGAATATTGCAAAATATAAATATAAATATAAATATCAATATCGATATCAATAAAGTAAACACAATAACAACAAAACCGTTACAGCTGTAGACTTGACTGACCTCATATACCCTTATGTACCCTTATGTACCCTTATGTACCCTTATGTACCCTTATGTACCCTTATGTACCCTTATCTAGCGTACATAAACAAAATATCCTGAAGGTAACGATGCCAGTGCTTCGGGATTGTAACGGAAAAATTGTCATTTAATTGTATCGTTAATAATCAACAACGATGTCCACAACATATTGTTTTCAACAGCAGTGAATGCAGAGACGGCAACATCGACGGTGGCTGCAACGACAGTATCAACGTGAACAAGTTTGACATCACCTCGCGGAAACAAGATTCTGCTGCTGCCATGACGAAATAATATGTCGCATTTGTTGCAATCCATGCTCAATTGCTGCGGGTCCGGGTGACAAAATATCTGCCGATTTGATTTCAACCACAAACCCATTGGACACAGCGGGTATTTGTGCCCAGCCGTCGCGTACGGCAACACTTTTTGGACGAAACTTTTTACCACACCAGGAACCAATAATGATGTCTGGTGCGCGCCTGACCACTTCCATAGGATCCGCAATTATTCTTTGCTTTGCGCTATGGAATTGCGCCAGATCGGCAAAAATATCGTCCCCACCAGCGATGGCAATCAGTTCAGATACCCAGCCAATACCGGACATCAAAGGCTCATTCCATTCTTCAAAATAAACTCTGGGACGTACTTGCCCTGCTTTGGATTGCCCTTGGATGCTTGCAATGAGCGTCTGCAAACGTGCAAGCAAATCATTTGCTTCGGATTGCCTCTCAATCAACAGCCCTAGCGTTTGAATCATACGGAAGATTCCGCCAACATCACGTTGATTAAACGCATGGACTTCAACACCGGCACTGATTAGTTCCCGACATAGATCAGCCTGCATATTCGAGTACGCCAATACCAGATCCGGCTTTACTGCTAAAACACGTTCGACTTTACCCGATGAAAACGCGCTGATTTTTGGTTTCTCTTCACGGGCTCTGGCAGGTCGCACAGTGTAACCTGATATACCAACCACCAAATCTTCAGCGCCCAGCGCATACATTACTTCGACCGCCTCGGTCGACAAACAAGCAATTCGCTGATAATGACTCATTACAAGCCCTTGTTATTATCCGTTGTACGATGTTGACGTGCCTGTTCTAAGACGGCACAAATTGCTTTGGCTCCATCCAAAATACGTGGGCCAGGGCGGTTCAGCAAATCACCATCGATTGCCACCAAATTATGATTTTTATTTGCCAGCAAGCTGGAAAATCGTCGCCACTGATCAATATCGTTCTTACTATCGCCCATTGCGGTCGTACCGATAATTAACTCGGGATTTTCGTTTAAAACTGCCTCCACGGTCACAACTGGTGCCGATGGGGTAAGTTGCGCGAAGATATTTTCACCGCCGCAGAGACGAATTGCATCAGTCACAATATGTTTGTCATTGAGGGTGTATAACGGTCGGCCCCATACCTGATAAAAGGTTCTGACTTTCGATTTATTCTGATATTGCAGATTCAATTGCTTGAATTGCTGATTGAAATTATTTGCTGCGGCTTGTGCAATTCCTTCCGTGCCCATCATCTGACCAAGTTTGATCAGTGTTTCCGGAATTTGCTGAAGCTTTTGCGGGTCACTAAAGTAAAGCGGGATACCCGATTTCCGTAAAACTTCTAATTGTTGATTGAAAGCCCCGTGCATCCAAACCACCAATAAGTCAGGTTTGAGCGCGATCACACGTTCGAGATCAATCTGACGCAAATCGCCAATTCTGGGAATGTTTTTTGCTGCCTCAGGATAATCACTATACGTCACCGTGCCGATCACTTTACTGCCGCCACCTGCAGCAAAAATCAACTCAGTGACGTGTGGTGCCAGGCTGATCACTCGTTGGGCAGGATGATTTAAGGTCACCGTACTTCCCATATCATCCGTCACTGTGATGGCCGCAGCACAATAAGCACTTGATGTCATCAAGATTGACGACAAAAGAATCTGCAAAATTTTAGCCATGGTGCTGTACCCACTCGGTCAAACTATTTTCTAATAATTGCCACCCCGCTTCAGTTCCTGGCAAACCAAAACGTACGCCATGAGGTCGATATTTTGCCTCTGCAAACCAGCGCGACCAAACGCCGCGTTCCGCCATAAAAGCCCAAAAAATCTCGGTCTTCCCGAATAAATCCCGGTGACTACACCATTGAAAAAGATCAGTACCAGAAGAATTCACTCCATGATTTTTCAATAAATCTCGTAGACGCTGGCCATGGCTTTGTAAATGATGCCGGGTATCGGATTGCCACGTTTGATCAGTTAAAGCGGCAATGGCGATTTGCTGCGCAGGACCGCTCACACTCCATGGCCCCACTAATGCCGCCAACGGCCGCAATAACTCTGTCTGCGCAGCGACAAAGCCCAAGCGTATACCTGCCAAGCCAAAAAATTTACCAACAGAACGTAAAACGATCAACCCCGGCTGTTGTGTCTGCGCACCGACACTTAACATCGGCAATGTATCGCCAAAGGCTTCATCGACAATTAACCATCCACCACGATGCGCGAGGCGTTCACGCCAGTTTAATAAGCGTTCAGGGGTAACGACTTCACCCGTAGGATTATTCGGATTACACAAAATAACGACATCCGCTTCATCAACCGCGGCATCTAATGCGTGATAAAAACATTCGACCACATCATGCCCTCCTCGCCGCCACTGATGCGCATGTTCAGCATAAGAAGGGGCAGATACGACGACACGAGACCGACCTGCTATCGTTTGATGCAAGATTGGCAGGGTCTGAATCGCCGCTTGCGTACCAGCAACGGCTAACAATTGAGGGGCTCCGTAGTAGGCTTGGGCAGCAACGATTAATTCGTCAGAATATTCTGGCAAACGATGCCAGGCATTCGCATTCAATATTGGTGCAGGATAAAAATGTGGATTAATGCCTGTCGATAAATCCAGCCATTGTTCCAATGGGCGATTAAAATTTTTGACTGCATCGCGCAAATTGCCACCGTGCTCCAGCAAACTAGTGTGCATACCACGCCCCATTGAACAAAATAGCCCATAAGAAAATGATACCGGCCCATAAAATGGCGACATGTAGCACTAATCGCCATGCGGCTTGTATATCAGCAGCTTTTGCAGGTTGGCCCAGTCCCAGTGGAGGTCGCATTTCATCTTTCCCATCGTAACGGGCACTTCCCCCCAATGCCAGACCTAATGCGCCTGCGCCTGCTGACATGACGGGACCAGCATTCGGACTCGGCCACACGGGCGCCTGAACACGCCAACATTGGAAAGCGAGTCTCGTTTGTCCTAGTAAGGCGTAGCTCAACGCCGTCAATCGCGCCGGAATCCAATTGAGCACATCGTCCACTCGCGCCGCTACACAACCAAACCGTAAGAAGCGTTGGTTGCGATAACCCCACATCGCATCCAGCGTATTAGAAGCGCGGTACAAGACGGCGCCAGCACCGCCGAGCAAAACGAACCAAAAAAGGGTGCCAAACACCGCGTCACAGCCATTTTCTAACACGGACTCCACACTGGCTTTGGCCAGATATTCTTCGTCAGCATGCGCTGTATCGCGACTGACAATATATGACGTTAAACGACGTGCGGTGTCGATATCGCCTTTTTCTAGGGCATCCTGTATCGGCAAATTATGGTCACGTAGACTACGTAAGCCAACACAAAAATACAAGAGCACCACGTGTAAAACGGGCGCAATCCAAAGGCTCACTCTTGCGGCGAGCATTAACAAGGCTTGCGTCGCAAAAACCAGAGGCAATACGGTCACACACCAGGCCAACGCTCCCATCCATCGGCTTGACTCTGGATGATTCAGATGATGCTCAATGAAACTAGCCATTCGCCCAAAGCCAACCAATGGATGCCAATGACGCACTTCCCCGATCAACATATCCAGCGCCAATCCCATCAAGACGCAGCAAGCTAACGCCTGACTGTCCAACATCAGCATGACTGTCCCTTCAGATACAGCGGCAAGCCTGCAGCAACCCAAACGACGTGCTCACAGATAGCAGCGGTCGCCTGATTGAGGCGCCCAGCTTCATCAACAAACCAGCGTGAAATCGCGCCCATCGGCACAATTCCCATACCGACTTCATTTGAGACCAGAATCACTTTTCCTTGAGCGTGCGTCAACGCATCGAGCAACGCTAGTCTTTGTTGCGTAAACATGGCGGGTGGCGTAATCGGCCCCACCTCCGGAAATACAGTGGCATCAGCGAATATACAATTTGACAGCCATACGGTCAGGCAATCAATCAGCAAGACAGTCTCTGGACGGCTATATTTCACTATCGCATCACCAAGTGCAAATTTTTCTTCTATCGTCAACCAATGCTTTGGGCGCTGGCTTTGATGATGTGCAATTCTCTCTTGCATTTCCGGATCAGTACTGACACTGGCAGTCGCAATATAAATCACCTCTTTGTATTGCGTTCCCTCGACGCTCCATTGCTGCGCGATGCGCTCGGAAAATCCACTTTTACCTGAACGGGCACCACCAAAAACCAGCATACGTTTCATGATTACTCCGACAAAAATAAACCGGCGGTCGCCGTGGGATCAGACGGGAAATAAGCGTGAAAATAGGAAGCGCAAACATTCCCGATTTGATAAATTGCTTCACCAACAGTGCCGTCACGTTGCTTACTGGTATGCGTGACTGGCTGTAAATCTGTGTCAAATCGGGAATAGTGAAATGTATGTCCACGCAAATTCATTACGTGATTTTTACGCAATGGTTTGTCATTTAAAACCTGCCCACCAAGTGCCGCCAGCCGTTTTTGCATGACCACTTTGCCAGGCAACAAACCTGCCATCGGCCAAGTAATTCCAACCTGATCCGTCACTGCGTCGGTGATCGCCATCATGCCGCCACACTCAGCCTAGATAGGCACGCCTTTAACACAGGCAGTACGGATCGATGATATCCATTGATCTGCTTGTGCCAGTTCTTGTGCATGTAATTCAGGATAACCACCGGGTAAATAAATTGCATCTGCGCAGTCGGGAACGGCTTGGTTCGCAATGGGCGAAAAAAACATCAGGTCTGCCCCCAGGTCACGCAGACATTGCAGATTCGCAGGATACAAAAAAGCAAATGCAGCGTCGCGTGCAATCGCAATGGTCTTGCCTTTTAGCGGCATAAACAATGCGGTTGTTTTAGCACCGACGGTCGCATCAATTTCAAATTGTGTCTCAGGCAGAGCGTCCCAGACCTGCATGTCAAGCGTCAGATTTTCTGCCATCTGATCCAGAATGACGTCGAGGTGCTGAATCTCTTCAGGCAGCACGAGTCCCAAATGCCGCTCTGGTAACGCTGATTCCTGACGCGTGAGGCTACCCAGCAATGGGATATCGCGCATTGCCTCTGCCACCATCTGCGCATGCACGGCAGACGCAACACGGTTCGCGATCACACCTGCGAGGTGAACTGGTCCAAAATCACGTAATCCCAGCGCCAATGCGCCGACGGTTTGCGCCATCGCTGATGCATCCAACACGGCTAATACCGGCACGCCAAATGCACGTGCCAGATCGGCGGATGACGGATTACCATCGTACAAACCCATCACCCCTTCAATTAAAATGACATCCGCTTGCTGCGCGGCCTGCGCCAGCATATGTTGTGATGCTGTCTGCCCAACCATCCAAAGATCCAATGAATACACCGGATAACCATAAGCGTGTTCCAACATCATTGGATCGATAAAATCGGGGCCGGTTTTGAAAATGCGGACAGTTTTACCTTGCTGAACTAATTTCCGTGCCAGCGCTGCTGTCGTCGTAGTTTTACCCTGCCCCGAAGCGATGGCGGAAATCAAAACAACTTTGGCCGTCGCTGCTACCATTCAACACCTGCCTGAGCAACAATGCCATCTTTAAAGGCATGTTTTATGACTTGCATCTCGGTCACCGTATCGGCGATTGCGATTAATTCTGGTAATGCGCCCCGCCCTGTTATAACCACATGTTGCATTTCCGGACGGGCATCCAAATCGGCAATCACGGTATGAATGTCCAGATAGTGATATTTGAGGGCAATATTGAGTTCATCGAACACGACGAGACCAATGTCAGGATCATTTAAAAATTTCTTACCTTGCTCCCAGGCGAGTGTCGCTTTTTCTATGTCACGTTCACGGTTTTGGGTTTCCCATGTATAGCCTTCACCCATCGCATGAAATTGCACTTCATCGGGAAAACGTCGCAAGAAAATTTCTTCACCTGTCGACATCGCCCCTTTAATGAATTGCACCACACCGACTTTCATGCCGTGCCCCAATGCCCGCATGACCATACCAAAAGCACTAGAACTTTTCCCTTTACCATTTCCAGTATGTATCAACAACACGCCGGTGGCGCGTTGAGCCTGCTCTATTTTTTCATCCATTAACGCTTTTTTGCGTTGCATACGACGTTGATGACGCGTATTGATGTTGTCAGTATTCTTTTCTGCGTTTGCATCAGTGTGTACGTTGACATCTGCCATCAAATTATTGGTTGCTGTATTCAAGATACTCATCGTAAGCCTTGTTAATCGCGTGGTAAAAATAGCGTCTGTCCGTTATGAACAAAACGTTCAATAGGATGTCCGAGACACGAACTCAATTGTTCTGCATCTAAAATTTGATCCGCCGAGCCGGCCAAGTAACGACCATCCCCCATTAAAAGCAAAGCGTGGGTTGCTATCCGGTAAGCCAGATTCAAATCATGGCTGACCATAACGACTGCTTTATTTTGTTCGCGACATAATGTTGAAAATAATTGCATCACGCTGACCTGATGCGCCAGATCAAGCGCATTTGCCGGTTCATCCAACAACATCAATTGTGCGTCCTGCGCCAACAGCGCAGCGATTGCGACCCGTTGACGTTCGCCACCAGACAAGCTGCGCACATCACGTTGCGCCAGATCTTCTACATCGAGTTCACGCAACGCCTGCATCGCAATCATCAAGTCCGACTTGGATTCCCAAAACTGTGACCCTTGATACGGATGGCGCGAGCTTAAAACTGTGTCAATTGCCGTGTAGGCAAATGCATCGACTCTTCCTTGCGGCAAAAACGCCCGTTCACGCGCGAGCGCAAGTAAGGGCCAGTCTTGCAACAATTTATCCTGTAAAAAAATTTGTCCAGCCTGCGCATCACGGACACCGGCCAAGGTCTTTAACAAAGTACTTTTACCAGCACCGTTGCGTCCGATAATGCACCAGCATTCACCTAGATTAATTTTCCAATTGAGATTTTGTATTAGCTGCCGTGGGCCGGCGGATAAACTCAGGTCGCGGGTTTCCATTAGCGCCTCCGAAGTTGATGCAATTGAAGCAAGAACATCGGTACGCCGATCATGGCAGTAATCACGCCAACTGGTAACTGTTGAGGTGCAACGGCAGTGCGAGCAATCGTATCAGCCAGTACCAAAAAACTCCCCCCTGCCAACGTCGCAGAAGGAATTAATAAACGATGATCTGGCCCCAAAGCGAAACGGCATGCATGCGGCATAATTAACCCAACAAAGCCGATACTGCCAGCCGTGCTGACTGCACTTGCCGTCAAAAGCGCCGAACAGAGAAATAATAATTGCCTTAAGCGTCCCACATTGACACCCAAGGTGCTTGCATTATCTGCATGCATTGCTGCAATGTTAATTCCACGCGCATTTTGCATTGCAAACGTCAGTACCAGAACGCCAATAACCCACGGTAAAAAACGAGTTTGCGTATTTGAAAGATCTCCGATCATCCAAAACACCATGCCACGCAAGCGACTATCCGATGCAACCGACAACATCAACGTAATCAGCGCACCACAACCGGCGGCAACAATCACGCCCGTCAATAACAATATAGGCGCACTTCCTTCACTGCTTCCGCTACCGCGTAAATCGCGATAAGCCAACGCAAACAACAACAATGCGACCGCAATGGCACCAGCAAAAGCGGCCATATCGACCATCCAGAATGCCCCATAAAATAAAATCATCGCCAATGCGCCTACCGATGCACCACCGGATATGCCAAGCACATACGGATCGGCTAACGGATTGCGCAATAAAGCCTGCATCATTACACCAGAAAGTGCCAGACTTGCACCAGTAATAAAACCAGTCAAAGCACGCCCCAAACGCAGCTCCAACAAGCTGGCCGCAAGTGACGAAGGTTCACCATGCATAAGTTCGATAAAGGCACGTCCCAACTCATTCAAACTCAGACTTACCGAGCCAGTCAGACAGGCAACAACAATACTCGCAAGTGAGATAAGAACTAAAACAGATAAGGTCAAAGTAGCGCTCTTCGCTGCCAAGGGCACGGGCGGCTGAAAGGTCTGACGAGAAGTAAAAAGAGACATTATTGTCATGCCTGAACCATAAAAATGGGGAAGCTAAAGAAACGAACTATCTTGACAGATGACTTCATCACTCTGACTTTTAAAATTTGCTTAAACGCTGACAATCTCACCAGCGTTCAAGCACTGCATCAAAAATCGGTTTCAAAGATGGATCAATGGCGCCAAGCTCAGTATGACCAGGCGCCACAACGCAGCTAGAGCGATTTTTCGCATGTCCTTTATTATTTGAAACCGTAATTAAAGCCTACATACACATTCGACGCCGGCGTATTGTAACCATACGCCAATGCATAGTCTTTGTTTAACACGTTATTCCAACGGGCTACCGCAGACAAGTCTTTGCTCAAAGAATATGTGCTATACAAATTCATCAAACCATAACCACTCAATGTGCGAGTGTTGGCGACATTATCAAAACGATTGCCCGAGAACTGCGTTTCCAGGCCGAACTTTGCTTGCGCCAAAGTATATTCCGCAGCAAAACTGGCGTGTTGCTTAGCGCGACGTGCCAAACGTTTGCCAGTCGTATCATCAACCGGATTTTGAAAATCCAAAGAACCTCGTAATGCCAGATCACCCAAATGGGTATTCGCACCCAAGGTCACGCCTGACATAGTGGCTTTATCAACGTTGTAGGCGCAACCATATGGATGGGTGGCCTGCTGGACCGGGCATACATTCGTGCTCACTAACAAATTTGTCGCTTTATTCTGATAATAAACCGCGCTCAATTGGCTACTACCTTGCTCATAGTAAATACCGACTTCCGCATTTTTTGCCTTTTCAGGCTGGTTGGCAGTGATGCCATAACCTGGATAGTAAAGTTCATTAAATGTCGGCGCGCGGAAACTCGAACCGTAACTGGCATTCACACGCCAATCTGCAGTCAGACGATAGCCATACGCCAGGCTACCCGTCGTAGTTGAGCCGTACACGGAGCTATTATCATTACGAACGCTGACACTCGCGAGATGAGCATCTTGCTTCCATAGGTAGGATGCGGCGACTGAATTGGTCGTCCGATTCTGATTCAAGGCGGCAGTTGAACCCCTGACTTTTTCCTGACGGCTTTCAGCAATCACCTGCAGTACGTCTTTGCCGAGGCGAATATCATTTTGTAAGCTGAACAGATTCTGATGGGTATCAATCTGACTTTGCCCATACGACGCATCGGTATAACCAAGCGTATTCGATTGAGCAACTTGCAGGTTAGTTGTCCAGATATCGCTGATTTTTACTTTGCCATACGCGGCGATCGTTTGTAACTGTTCGATTGTGTGATCATCATAGGCTGAACCTGCATCGAACTGGGCATTCAGGCGGCTTTGCATGAATTTCACACCGGCTTCATAGCCTGGTGCGAGTTGCCAGTTAAAACTACCGCTAGCACTATCGAGCTTATAGCCGTCATGGTCCGGGTTATAGCTATATATTCCAGCATTCGGATTAGTCGCAGAAAAACCGATATTGTTTTCATGACCGACGTTCAAAGCATAATTAAATTCATTGCCAGACGAACCCGCAACACCCGCCTGCATTTTCCGCAAGCCATAACTACCAGCGCCAAAGGATGCGGTCATTGCTGCAGGGCCATTGCCTTTTTTGGTGAAAATCTGAATCACACCACCCATTGCATCGGCGCCATATAAACTCGATAGAGGGCCATAAACAATTTCGATGTGATCGATCTGGCTCAGTGGGATAGTTTCCCAGCTGGCACCGCCAACTGTTGAAGAACTGTAGCGTACACCGTCAATCAAGACCACATTTTGCGCATTACTGCCACCACGCATTAACACAGAAGACGTGGTACCCGCACCACCGTTACGGGAGATTTCAATCCCACGTTGTTGTTGCAATAAATCAACTAAGGATTCGGAACCAGCTTTTGCAATTTGTTCTGAAGTAATAATGACATTGTCGGCCAAGACGTCTTTTGCCAGCTGAACTTGGCGTCCAGCTGTAACAACAACGTTTTGTGCACTACTGTCTGTTATCGATTGAGCGAATACTGCGGACGGAAAAGCAGCAGCCAAAGCCATCGTAATGGCGAGAGGTTTTAATACAAAATTCATGATAAGAAATTAAAATGGTCAAGCAACCAACGTCCCCGTAGGTCACTCAGAACAAAGCAATTACAAGGCAGAGAACGTCGAACCCGATAACTGAAACTGATAGCGATCAAAAAGTCGCAAGATATCAAGCTTCAGACATAAGCCAACAACGAAAATCCCCGTTCGTATTACTTCACGTATTCTGGCCGGTATCCGGGCTGACAAATATCACCATCTGACCTTCCCATGCAAACAAGCACAGTGGTATTGCAAGATAGCTGGCTAAACACTAGATTTAGCAATTTGTACACCGTTGCGGGGGCAGCACATTTTTGCAACTTACTACAGCTATTCGCGGGCGCCAAAACAACTTAGCCACCCCTCGAACTCATGCATAAAGTACATCATGTTTCCCGTTTAACCGCAGACATGGACATGTCTGCGAGCACCAAAACCCCGTCATTCTATAGGTCGAAGGCGCAAGCGGCAAGAAGAGTTATGGCATTGAAGCGCCGTTCAGCAGGACGTCGTCGCGCCTCGTGGCTTGAATAGTAGTGCGCTTAGTAAGCAGAAATAAGCAGAAATACGCAAAAATAAACAGGAAAGCGTTTTTTCCAGTAGCGTTGAATGCGGCTAAATCAATTTATTTACCGGGCTTAAACCATTATTTACACAACAGTGGCTCTTTGATTTGCCATCGATACCCAGGCACTGATCAACTCGGCATCCGAACCCGGCAGGCCGGCTAATGCCACGCCAACCCGATAATTATCACCACTCAACACGACGTGTTTAACCTCACATTGACAACTCACACGTACCAATTCTGAACGCGCTACCAGTGACGGAACTTCTATAAGCAAGGGGTAGATCTTACCCGGGGATAAGGCTTGCGAACATTCAAGTAACAAGCCGGTTTTAGAGATATTAATGGCCTTACACAATAATAGACGCCCATCCTTGAGCTTGACGCCAGCGCGCCATGTCACGTTGATTCGTGGTGCTCTTCTTAACTCTATCATTGACCTTACACCTGTCGTCAGGTACGACATTTACGATAAAAATACGCGTTAAACTCATCTGGCGGGAATTTTACAACACCGATCAAAGAAGCGCAGATGTTGACGAATATATACAAAAAAACAATATTAGTACTACAACAGGATTTTTATTTCAGTGCAAGAAGCAAATTCAATTTTTTGCGCCAATTGTGCAACTCGTTGCGCTAAGTCGACAGAAGTATTTCCTGGCTGCAAGGCCAATAAGATTTTAATGACGCCAGCATGGCAGACGAGCACCGATTGTTCATGCGCATTTTTTTGCAAATCTGAAACAAAGGCTAATACACGCGCCGCCATTTGTAATAAAGTCTCGTTGCCACCAGGAGCGTAATTGACGACATCCGCCGCCCAAGAATCGATTTCCGAACGCGGGATATGGTCCCAGGCCTGCATTTCCCAATCACCAAAATTTAATTCCATCAGACGATCATCAACGATGGGGTGAGGATGCAGCTTCTGTGCGAGTTTCAAACAACGGGATAAGGGACTGCTATAGACGGGAACAGAATCAGGCCATCGACCTTGGAGATGCGCCGCTAAGAGGCCTACGTCCTGATCCCTCACCGCGATTTCACTCTGACCGTAGCAAATGCTGGTGCCAATCACAGGTGCTGTGTGGCGAATCAAATACAGCTTCATCCTCAGGAAGGCACATGTGCCAGCAGGCCGAGATAAAAGACCACTTCAGTTAATTGCTGTACAGCGCCCAAACAATCACCGGTATAGCCGCCGATGCGCTTCACAAATAAACGCGCAAACCAAAATGCTGCCAACGACATGAGAATCAATGCGGGCAACAGACGCTCCAAAATCACTGGTTGCCACAATAAAATGGCGCCTAATGGTACAACGACGCTCAGACAAGCAACGCCGAAATCATTGGAACTCATATGCTGCGCAAGCGGTTTCGCTTTACCATCTTCTTTGACGTAAGTAAGCAACCAAATCAAGCTGCAAGATAAGAGCCGCGACAATGCATGTGCCAGCAGCATTGCCGGAACAACCAAGACCATCGGCAAGCTCACAAGCAGCACAAATTTAAACAATAACATGAGGCAAATACCAATAGCGCCATAAGCTCCAATGCGCGAATCTTTCATGATGGTCAGCACACGTTCTGGCGTCACACCACCTCCGAAACCATCACACACGTCAGCAAAACCATCCTCATGAAATGCGCCAGTCACCCAGATACCTGCGGCCATCGACATCACCAAAGCAACTGCGTTTGGCCACCATTGCGACGCCGCCACATAGACACCACTCACCACCCCGCCAACAACCCACCCCACCACCGGAAAATAGCGGGACGCCTGATGCAACCAGTTGGCATCAAATCCTACCCATTGCGGAATTGGTATGCGGGTAAAGAACTGCAGCGCGATAAAAAACAATCGCAGCTGATGCAGACAGTATTGGCGTAGCTGAACGATCATGAATTTGACATAGCCATTTGACTTAGTCTCCAGTTTTTTCACTAACTTGCGCGGAGCCAAACGTTGCCATCTGGTTCAGAAAGTTCACAGCGGCTTGCACGAGCGGATAGACTAACGCTGCACCAGTGCCCTCACCTAAACGCAAATCCATCTGCAACACGGGTTTCACCCCAAGAGCACTGAGCATACGTGCGTGGCCACTTTCATCAGATTGGTGTGAAAACACGCAATAGTCCAATACTGCCGGCTCAATTCTGGCCGCCACCAGCAATGCACTCGTCACAATAAAACCATCGATCAGCAACACCATTCTACGCTCGGCTGCCGCCAGCATTGCGCCAACCATCATGGCGATTTCAAAGCCACCAAAACAAGCCAAGACATCGTATGGTTGGTGCATCTGTGAATGGAAGGCGACCGCCGCTTCGATGACTGCTTGTTTATGCAGAATTCCTGCGGTATTTAAGCCCGTCCCAGCACCAACACAAGCCGCCACAGGTACGTCAGCTAACTTGTGCATCAACGCCGCTGCTGCCGTCGTATTTCCAATTCCCATTTCACCAAAACCGAGGACATTGCCAGACAACGCAGCCACCAAATCGCGTCCACGTTGTAGCGCAGACTGACACTGCGCCAACGTCATCGCAGGCTCTTTGGCAAAATTACGGGTGCCAGAGGCGATTTTGCAATCATGAAGCCCTTCGCGCGGTCCAAATGCATGATTAACGCCTGCATCAACGATCTGCAGCGCGATCCCATTTTGCCGTGCAAATACGTTGATTGCCGCACCACCAGCCAAAAAATTCTCGACCATCTGCCACGTAACATCTTGCGGAAAAGCAGAAATACCCTCAGCAACCACGCCATGGTCACCTGCAAATACCATTATTGCCGGCGTTTGCAAAACCGGTGTTACGGTTTGTTGTATCAAACCGATCTGCATCGCCAATTGTTCCAGTCTTCCGAGACTACCTAAAGGCTTGGTCTTGTTGTTGATGGCATTTGCCAGCGCGGATTCTAACGCCGCATTCTTTGTTGCACTAATTCTTGCCGTCATAAATATCAGTAAAATATCAGTAATTAAGATTCAATAATAAAAGCGGTTTAATAAAATGACCGACCACGTGGCAACCGCGATTATTAATGTCAGCAAGACTGCTGCACTGCCAAAATCTTTCGCATTTTTGGATAAGATGTGACGTTCTAAGGAAACCCTGTCTACGACTGCCTCGATGGCAGAATTCAGCAGCTCCACAACAAGGATCAGCAGCAGAACGGCGATCATCATTAATTTTTCAAAAGCCGACACGGGCAAAACCAATGCCGTCAATATACCGATGATAACGAGTACCAATTCCTGCCTGAATGCATGTTCATTTTTCCAGGCAGACTTAAACCCATCAATAGAATAAAAAAATGCGGAAAAAATACGTTTCAGACCGCTCTTACTTTTAAATTCACTAATTGCTTGCTCTTTGGCTGGCATGGTTCATCCTTAAAACTTGAGGCTTCTATCTGGCGCGACAGAATCATTCACCACGTTTAACGTGTCGGCATTCGCTTCAATACAGGTCAATAAACCTACTTCCTGAGGATACAGCGAGCTTATGTTGCCGCGGAATTTTACATGACAAAGCTGGCTAGCTAGTCGGGTTTATTGTGCTAATTTGTTTGCCAACAGGTGGATTAAGATAAAATTTGCAGAAAACGCAATGAAATCAGTTAAATGTGCTACCCATGACATATTGCACCGCATCTAATTACGATAAAAATAAGCAGAATATTTCTTAAAAATTTTCAAAATTGCATTATTTTTGACATAATTGTTGTGTGATTGTCTAATTGATTTGCAATTTATAACACGAATCAATGACTAACTTTTCACATTGTGGTATAACATTTGTATTGCATTGCACCACAGGTAATATGAAAATCGACGCTCCAGCTACAGATAAAACTTCTATTCAGGTGATAGAACGCATGGTTTCTCTGCTTGATGCGCTCTCGCGCTATCAAGATCCAGTGAGCCTGAAGGAACTCGCAATCGTGACGGGACTGCACCCATCTACTGCCCACAGGATATTAAACGACCTCGTAACCACCCGCTTTGTTGACCGTGCTGAAACCGGCTATTACCAATTGGGAATGCGTTTGCTGGAGTTGGGAAATATCGTCAAAAGCCGCTTAAATGTGCGAGAAGCTGCACTCGACTTTATGCGCGCATTACATCGTCAAACCAGCCAGACCATCAATTTATCGGTGCGCCAGGGTGATGAGATCGTCTATATTGATCGCGCTTACTCAGAACGTTCCGGAATGCAAGTGGTACGAGCGATTGGCGGACGCGCGCCACTGCACCTGACCTCAACCGGAAAATTGTTTTTGTCGCTGGATGAGCCGAAAGCAATTCGTGCCTATGCAACCCGCACCGGGCTGGCTGGTCATAATAAAAATTCAATCACCGACTTGGCTAAGCTAGAAAAAGAACTGGCAGAAGTCCGTGCTAGTGGCTTTGCCCGAGATAATGAAGAGCTGGAACTCGGCGTACGCTGCATGGCAGCAGGAATACGAGACGATAGCGGGAAAATGATTGCGGGCTTATCGATTTCTGCGCCCGCAGATCGCTTGCAAGAAGATTGGCGCGCCAATTTGACCGAGACTGCATTACAAATTTCTATTGCCCTTGGCTACACGCCATAAGAACGCGTATAAAGAACTGATGAACTGAAATTATAGTTAAGCAGCGCACGAGCGGTCGTGCACTGCTTTCACACTGCGCTGGTGCTGAGTTAGCAGCCTTTAAAGCCTGTTCTACGGGTTTGCAAAAACGATCTCAGCTTCATGGTTCCCAACACTTCTGCGATACAGAGGCTTTGTCTTCGCCTATCCGTACCACATCCTTTTTACACCGAAAGGTATCGCTGGACGCTGCCATACAATCGGCGCCATCGACCAGGGTATCAAGCCAGGCCATTTAATTTCAAGTTCTTACACGCACCAGAGAAAAGTTTGCGTCACACTTTCGCGCCAAAACGTTCCATCCTTGGCAAATAATAATGATCGCCATTGAGTGAAAACATCAAGTGCTTGACCTGACCCGTGATTAACTCACGTTTTACCAAGCCGATGTAGCGCGAATCCTTACTGTTATCGCGATTGTCGCCCAGCATCATATAGTGACCTTCTGGCACCGTCACTGGCGCAAATGTCCGCATCGCGGAGCGCTCTGGCATCACGATAATATTGTGATCGAGGCTGCCTAAACGCTCTTTAAATACCAATTGTTCACCTGAAAATTCACGTTGTGGCGTCAGGTGATCGGTGCTTGGCGCAGAGATTGGTTCGTAATTTGCCGACTGTCCATTGATATACAGATGCTCATTTCGCATTTCAACAACATCCCCCGGCACAGCCACCAGCCGCTTCACCAGTCGCACTCCATCTTCTGGCGAGGTAAAGGTCACAACGTCACCGCGCTGTGGATCATTCAAGTGTTTAACGACAACATCAGTAAACGGGACTTTGAGGTCGTAAGCAATGCGATCACATATGACACGATCGCCTTCTAGCAAGGTTGGGTACATTGAACTGGATGGAACTGAATAATAATCAGCAACAGCGCTCCTGACCAATACCATCCCCATCATGAAAACCAAAAAACCTTTATTTTCAGCAATCATTTTTTTAATATTCATTGTCGCTACTCCTCTGTCTCATGCAACTGTAAATGCACCTGTAAATGCAGAATTAAAGCCAAAATTGAAGCCAAAATTAAATTTTTGACCGTTTAATCTCTTTTTGGACAAAAAAATACCCCGAAAGTTCGGGGTATTTTTCAAACTCTGAAAGAAACAGAATTATTTTGCGTTCATCAATGCAACAGTTGTGTCCAACATACGGTTGGAGAAGCCCCATTCGTTGTCGTACCAGCTGGAAACTTTCACCAGACGACCATTTACTTTAGTCAATGTTTCGTCGTAAGTAGAAGAAGCTGGGTTGTGGTTGAAGTCAACGGACACCAACGGTGCTGTGTTGTAATCCAGAATACCTTTCAACGCGCCTTCGGATGCTTCTTTCAGGACTTTGTTGATCTCTTCAACGGTTGTGTCGCGTTTAGCGATGAACGTCAGATCAACCACAGAAACGTTGATGGTTGGAACGCGCATTGCGTAACCATCCAGTTTGCCGTTCAATTCTGGCAATACCAGGCCAACTGCTGCCGCGGCACCTGTTTTAGTTGGGATCATGCTCATTGTCGCAGAACGTGCACGACGCAAGTCTTCATGCATCACATCAGTCAAAACCTGATCGTTTGTATATGCGTGGATCGTTGTCATCAAACCGCTTTCGATACCGATCGCGTCGTTCAATGGTTTTGCCAATGGTGCTAAGCAGTTTGTTGTGCAAGAAGCGTTAGAAATCACTGTATCTGTGGATTTCAGAACACCGTGGTTCACACCGTACACGACTGTTGCGTCGACATCTTTACCGCCTGGAGCGGAGATGATGACTTTCTTAGCGCCGCCAGCCAAATGAGCAGATGCTTTTTCTTTGGTTGTGAAGAAGCCTGTGCATTCCAGAACAACGTCAACGTTCAATTCGCCCCAAGGAATATTCGCTGGGTTACGCTCTGCAAACACTTTGATTTTGTCGCCATTGACGATCATTGTGTCGCCTTCAACACTAACTGTGCCAGGGAACTTGCCGTGCGCTGTGTCGTAGCGTGTCAGGTGCGCGTTGGATTCAGCATTGCCGAGATCGTTGATAGCAACAATTTGAATTTCGTTTTTGAATTTGCCACCTTCGTAGTGCGCGCGAAGGATGTTGCGACCGATACGGCCATAGCCGTTAATTGCGACGCGAATCGTCATAGTTTTATCTCCAAAGGACTATACAACAATAAATAAACAACAAAATAAACTGTTAGACTGTTAGACTGTTAGTACTCACTAGAAACGTTGCCATAAAACAGCTATTTCAGCGTTTTAGTAATCAATCAATGTTTAATGCACGGCAGACGAAGTTGGCATTGCATTCACAGCAGCCATCAAAATAGATAAATCTCGCCAGCCGTAGCCAACTTCTTTCAGATCCATGCCATCCCAACTGAACGCTTGTTCATGCAACAAAACGCCGCCCAACTCTTCATAGAAATTTCTGGCAATTGCATTACCAGAAATTACCCATACCAATAAGCTCTCAGCACCTTGCGCCTGCAAAGTGCGCGCCACCTTTTGCACCATACGACGACCTATGCCGGAACGTTGCCAGGCGGGGCGTAAATAAATTGCCGTCAACTCTGCTTGCATACCGAACTTCGCTTCTGGCAACAACATACCGGAAGCGAAGCCGATGATGTGCCCTTCGCTTTCCGCAACGTAGACACAAACGCGGTCACCCGCGACAGGCAAAGCTTGCAGAATTTGTTTCCAATGCAAGAAGCTGTCTTCGACGCGCATTTGATCCAGATAAGTATCCGGAATCATGTCGCGATACGTGGTTTGCCAGGCTTCAACACGTACCGCTGCGATGGCTTCTGCGTCCGCTACAGTAGCACGACGCAGACTGACTTCTTTGATACTGCTCATCATTTCCGTCATCTTGCTTAAGCCAGTGTTGCTTTAACTTTAGCGACAACGTTGTCTACTGTGAAGCCGAAAAGCTTAAACAAAACGCCAGCAGGTGCGGATTCACCGAAAGTATCGATACCAACCACCGCGCCTTCCAGACCAACATATTTGTACCAGAAGTCAGTCACACCAGCTTCGATTGCAATACGCGGCAAGCCTTTGCCCAACACCGCCGCTTTGTATGCGGCATCCTGACGGTCGAATACGTCTGTCGATGGCATAGAAACAACGCGTACTGCGATACCTTGCTCAGCCAGCGCTGCTGCGGATTTCACTGCCAATTCGATTTCGGAACCAGTGGCGATCAACACTGCTTTTGCATCAGCGGCGTCTTGCAACACATAGCCACCACGTTGGATGTCAGCGATTTGCTGCGCGTTACGCTCTTGATAAGGCAAATTCTGACGCGAGAAAATCAATGTGGATGGACCGTCATTGCGTTTCACTGCATGCGCCCATGCCGCCGCTGATTCAACAGTGTCACATGGACGCCAGTTATCCAAGTTAGGGATCAGACGCATGCTGGAGATATGCTCAACAGATTGATGCGTAGGACCATCTTCACCCAGACCAATAGAGTCATGCGTGAACACGAACAGCGTGCGAATTTTCATCAACGCAGCCATGCGGATCGCATTGCGGCTGTAATCAGAGAAGGTCAGGAACGTTGCGCCGAAAGGGATGTAGCCGCCGTGCAAAGCGATACCATTCATCATCGCGCTCATACCAAATTCACGCACACCGTAGTTGATGTGGTTACCAGCCTGGTTTCCGCGTACGGCAACGCATTCTTTCCAGTTGGTCAGATTAGAACCAGTCAAATCAGCAGAGCCGCCGAGGAATTCTGGCAACGATGGTGCAAATGCCTGAATCGCGTTTTGGCTGGCTTTACGTGTTGCGATGTTTTCTTTTTTCTCTACGCAGGATGCGATGGCGCTTGCCACCACGTCATCAAAATTAGCAGGCAAGTCGCCGTTCATACGACGGCTCAGTTCAGCCGCTTTTTGTGGAAATTGTGCGGTGTAGGCTGCAAATTGTGCATTCCAGTCACCTTCAGCTTGTGCGCCTGAGGCTTTGGCATCCCATGCTGCGTAGACGTCTGCTGGCATTTCAAATGGCGCGTAGTCCCAACCGATATGAGCACGTACAGCGGCAACTTCTTTGTCACCCAAGGCGGCGCCGTGGACGTTATGAGTGCCTTCCATGTTCGGTGAACCTTTACCAATCACTGTTTTGCAGCAAATCAGGGTTGGTTTATCCGATGTTTTAGCGGCGGCAATGGCGGCATCAACGGCAACGGCATTATGACCATCTACTGCACGGATCACGTTCCAGCCGTAGGCCTCAAAACGTTTTGGTGTATCGTCAGTGAACCAGCCTTCTACGTGACCGTCGATAGAGATACCATTGTCATCCCAGAAAGCAATCAGTTTATTCAGTTGCAAAGTACCTGCCAAAGAGCAGGCTTCATGGGAAATACCTTCCATCAGGCAACCATCACCCATGAACACATAGGTGTTGTGATCAACGATATTCAATCCATCCTGGTTGAATTCAGCCGCCAGCAGTTTTTCTGCCAAAGCCATACCCACCGCATTAGTGATACCTTGTCCCAGTGGACCAGTGGTTGTTTCCACGCCTGGTGTCACGTGAACTTCTGGGTGACCCGCCGTTTTGGAGTGCAATTGGCGGAAATTGCGAATTTCATCCATCGACAGATCGTAGCCTGTCAAATGCAATAAAGAGTAATGCAACATCGAACCATGACCATTCGACAACACAAAACGATCGCGATTAATCCATTTTGGATTGGATGGATTGTGGCGATAGTGGCCTTTCCACAATGCAACAGCAATATCAGCCATGCCCATAGGCGCTCCCGGATGACCGGAATTGGCTTTTTGTACTGCGTCCATAGACAAAGCGCGAATCGCATTTGCCATTTTAGAAAGAGTTGCTGGCTGTATAGTTGAAATCATGGCGTTAGAAGAAAGTTTGAGAAGCTGGTCAGTCATGGTCTGAACCCGTTAATATTGCCTTGAGGAAAAATCAAGTTCAGACCCTGCAAAGTCGGATATTTTACCAGAGCACAAGGTCACTTAATACAGATATCCAAATTCTAAGCAGCGGATTGGCATCACTGACCTCGCTGGTCGAGAAAAATAGGTTAAATAAATACACCTAATTTGGCTGGGAATTTGGCTGGAATCAAGCATAGTTATACGTTGAAAACCGCCGTATCAGCAAGGCGACCTATATAATTCACTCCGTAACTCTTACTTTTTTCAAAAATAATCATGCCTCGCTTCTATTGCAATCAAGCACTCACCCTCGGTACCACAATCAGCTTACCGCCTGAGGTGGCCCATCACGTTTTTGTCTTGCGCTTGCAAATTGGCGACACGGTACAAGTGTTCAATGGTGAAGGCGGCAGCTTTATTGCCAGCCTGACCGAAATTGAAAAAAAACGGGCAAGCGCCGAATTGAAGCTGTTTTTACCCGATGAACTGGAATTACCCTACTCCTTAAGCCTGGCACAAGCCTTGCCGGAAGGCAGTAAAATGGAGTGGATTGTCGAAAAAGCGGTAGAACTTGGCGTTACAGCCATTCAACCCCTGGCATCACAACGCTGCGTCGTTCGTTTATCCGCAGAACGTGCAGAAAAGAAATTAGACCACTGGCGCGGCATCATCAGCGCCGCCGCCGAACAATGCGGCCGCAACCGCCTCACTCATTTGGCAGCACCATTAGATTTGAGCAAATGGCTCGCACAACAAGACATGCATCAGCGGATTATGCTCTCACCACGCGCTGATCAATCGTTGGCAGATTGGGCTAAACACCACCCACCGCAAGCCGTAGCCCTGCTCATTGGCCCTGAAGGCGGCCTCAGCGATAATGAAGAATTACTCGCTAGCCGCCACGGCGTATTGTCACTTTCCATGGGACCAAGGATTTTGCGAACAGAAACAGCGGGATTGGCAGCAGTCGCCATGATTAATGCCGCATGGGGCGGCATGTAAAAATTTTTATAGGGCGGGCGCAACCCGCGCTGGACTTAGGTTCGCGCGCATTTGACGGATCGCACCTGCCCGTGCTGGAGTCGTTGCAATATCGCTTTTGCATTTCACCGCTTTAGACAAAGCAATTTGTGCTTCACGGAAAACGGATCAGAAAGTGTCGTTGTCTGAGCGCAGCGAGTTTCGACACTTTCCCGTTTTACGTGACGCACAAATTGTGCCGACACGCAGTGACGGCACCCGCTGGGCAAAGTCTCAGCGTCGCCTTTCTTTTGCTTACTTTACTTTGGCGTAGCAAAGAAAAGTAAGTGGCCGCCGGGCCACTCCCGGCTTGGTCGCCCGAAGTACAACACTATAAATCAACAAGAAACGAAGACTTGAGAGGTAGCCTCCACGCTAAGCACTAACGGTGGACGCAGAAGTAGACTTTGATGTTGATGTAGATCTTACCCGCTTTAGACAAAGCAATTTGCGCTTCACGGAAAACGGATCAGAAAGTGTCGTTGTCTGAGCGCAGCGAGTTTCGACACTTTCCCGTTTTACGTGACGCACAAATTGTGCCGACACGCAGTGACGGCACCCGCAGGGCAACGTCTCAGCGTCGCCTTTCTTTTGCTTACTTTACTTTGGCGTAGCAAAGAAAAGTAAGTGGCCGCCGGGCCACTCCCGGCATGATCGCCCGAAGTACAACGTTATAAATTAACAAGAATCGAAGACTTGAGGGATAACCTCTACCCTAAACGCTAAAGGTGGAGATAGATGTCGATGTTGATGTTGACGTTGACGTTGAAGTGGACGTTGATGCAGACCTTACCCGCTTTAGACAAAGCAATTTGTGCTTCACGGAAAACGGATCAGAAAGTGTCGTTGTCTGAGCGCAGCGAGTTTCGACACTTTCCCGTTTTACGTGACGCTCAAATTGTGCCGACACGCAGTGACGGCACCCGCAGGGCACAGTCTTAGCGCCCCCTTCAGCGTCGCCTTTCTTTTGCTTACTTTACTTTGGCGTAGCAAAGAAAAGTAAGTGGCCGCCGGGCCACTCCCGGCTTGCCCCTACAAAGAGCGATCGCTTTAGATATTTTTACATATTAAAAGTGACACATTAGGGACGATATTAGTAGAGCCCTGGATAGCAGTATCTATAAATTTCCCAAAACTTTTATACCATTTCCGCTAACGCATCCTTCATCGCATGAATCGCCGAACGCATTTCTTGCGTTCCGATCGCACCGATGCAGCCAACCCGGAACGTCTCAGCCTGCGTTAATTTACCCGGATACAACACAAAACCTTTGCTACGCACACTCTCGTAGAAAGTTTTGAAATCGTACTTCGCAACCGCCGGCGCATGCACAGTCACAATGATCGGCGCCTGAATTTCTGGTTTTAAAAAAGATTCCAATCCCAATTCTTCCAGACCTGCCATCAAGGTGTGATAGTTATTGGTATAACGCTGCAAACGCGCAGCTTGACCACCTTCGGCTTCGAACTGATTCAATGCCGTATGTAATGCCACCAAAATGTGCGTCGGTGGAGTAAAGCGCCATTGCGTCGTTTTTTCCATATACACCCATTGATCGTACAGATCGAGTGACAATGATGTGGAATGGCCAGCACATTTTTCTAAAACGGATTTTCTGACTAGCACAAAACCCATGCCCGGCGGGCCTTCAATACACTTTCCACTTGCAGCAATGACCGCATCAAATTGGATTTTTTTCGCGTCTATTTCCAATGCCCCAAAAGAGCTCATTGCATCAAGAATCAAACCCTTACCGTGGCGTGCAACAACAGCAGCGATTTCTTCCAGGGGATTCAGAATACCGGTACTTGTTTCGCAATGGATCAAACCCACGTGTGTGATAGAGCTATCAGCCGCAAGCAAGCGTTCGACATCCTCTGCGGTCGTCGGCACGTCTTCCGGAGTTTCAAAAACACTGACGCGACGCCCCATCATTGCCGTCAGACGCGCCATACGCTTACCATACGCACCATTGATCAAGACCAGCACATGCCCGTCACGTGGCACTAAAGTATTGATAGCAGCTTCAACAGAAAATGTGCCACTGCCTTGCATCGGAACGCAAACATGGGTTTCTTCACCATGTATGACGTCCAGCAATTGTCGTCTGACCTTCGCGGTGACGGCATTAAATGCCGCATCCCATGATCCCCAATCACGGAGCATCGCGCTTTTGGTTTGCAAAGAGGTGGTCAAAGGACCGGGCGTCAACAACACTGGATCGCGACTGACTAAGCTCATATTCGTTCCCTTCATTTTCTGGTTATAACTTTTTGATTTTTGATTTGGCGCCGTAATTCAATGACGCCATGCTTGCGTTCTCTTCAACAAGACCCTTGTCAACAAGGCATACAGCAAACATACCAATACAGAAGTCAGCACAATCAAACTTGCCATCGCTGCGGCGGGCCCTACATCGCCGGCCTCTTCGAGATCAAGAATGGCGACGGCGGCCAAATTAGTATCCGGTGAGTATAAGAACACAACGGCAGAAACGGTCGTCATCGCATTCACAAAGAAATAGCGTGCTATATCAAGAATTGCTGGCAAACACACAGGCACCGTGACGCGAAAGAAAGTTTTATAAAGTGGCACCTTTAGGGATGCAGATACAGCTTCAAATTCGTTATCAATCGATTTTAGTGCTGTGACCGCCGTCAAATGGCTAGACGTGTAGTAATGAATAATGGTTGAGATCACCAAAATACTCATCGTGTGATACAACATATTCAGGGGATTCTGCGGATGGTTGAAAAAGAAAATATAACCTAAACCCAACACCAGACCTGGTACCCCCATAGGCAAAACAGCCAGCAGACGTATCAATGATCGTAAGCTCTCAGATCCTTTGGTTTTCTCTGTAATGTAAGCGGAAATGAACACGGTCGCAACACCACCAATAGCCACCATCGTCGCCATTTTCAGGCTATTGAAATAGGCTTCCAATATGCCGCCTTCCACCAGACCATATTTGTAATGATCAAAACTCATTGTCAGGTTGTATGGCCATAATTTAATGAACGAGCTATAGATTGCCATCCCAAGTACCGCTACCAGATAGATCGCGATCACGCTGCAATACATAAACATCACTGTGTCAAACAACAACCGCTTCTTTGGCACAAAAGTTTGTGCCCGCACGGACATATGCGCTTTTAATTTACTGCGAATTCTTAAATCAATCGCAAATGCAAATAACGCTGGCGTTAAGAGCAACAAGCTGACGACCGCACTTTTATTAAAATCTTGCTGCCCAATCGCTAATTGATAAACGTCAATCGCTAAGACATTAAAATTACCACCGATCACTTTAGGCACACCAAAATCATTAAACGTATAAGTAAAAACAACTAATGCAGCACTGATCAGTCCATATTTTGCACCAGGCAATGTAATCGTGATAAAACGGCGCCAACGGCTGGTACCCAACGACGAAGCAACTTCATATAAACGACCATCAACCAGACTCAATGCTGTTAGCAGAATCATTAAGGCATGCGGAAATACGCCGTAAAATTCGCTCAAAATAATACCAAGCGGCCCGTAGATAGAAATACCACCTAACCACTCTTTTAATATACCTTGGTTGCCAAACCACTGTACCAGCGAAATCCCCGCCAGCAGCGATGGAGCAAGAATTGGAATCAATGCAATTGTCCGGAATACTGCCTTACCCGGCATACAACTGCGCATTAATCCGTAGGCAAACATGAATGCCGTAGGAATGACCAATAGTGTGACTGCGGTCGCAACAAACAAGGTATGTAAAATCGAAGAGCGCAAGGACTTACTTGCAAAATAGGTCGTAAATTGTTGTAAGCCGACAAAAGCACCGTCTTTATCTTGAAAACTTTTAAGCAAAATAACGGCAACAGGAAACAATAGAAAAATCACCAAGCCGCCACAAATCAACAGCAATAAAAATTGTACCCAACGATCAGTTGCTTGCGCGTATCGGCGGCTAGAATCTGCCGTTTGATGGCCGTCCACGCTATTTGTCGGTAACGCGAGGCCTCCAGAATTACTCATGCCGCCTCCTTTTCTACAACATCAGAACTACTCTTCGTAGAAAAAATTCTGGCTTTTGCAGGCAGCACTTCAAGGACGACCTTAGCACCTACTTTTAATTCGTGCTCATGCACAATATTAAAAGGAATGGCAGCGGTCACCAAAGGCATATCTGCGCCATCAACCTGGATAAGTACATGGCAATATGCACCCAAAAACTCCATTTTTGTAATCGTTCCACGTGGCTTAGCAGTGCCAGAAGTTAAATCAGCCTGATCGCGATGAAGGATGATATCTTCCGGGCGCAAATAGACTTTGACACTTTCACCGTCAGTAAATTTGTCCGACCATATAGGGCAATCAAATTCCATGGCACCGATACGGAAGCGCCCGGCACCCAAAGCAGACCCACTTAAAACATTGACTTTACCGACAAAAGAAGCGACAAATGGCGAATGCGGTTGCAGATAAATTTGTTCCGGTGTGCCAATTTGCTCTATCACGCCATGGTTCATTACCACGATGCGATCCGCCATAGTCAAGGCTTCTTCTTGATCATGCGTCACCATAATCGTTGTCACGCCCAATCGTTGCTGTAACTGACGAATTTCTGTTCTCAGGCGCACCCGCTCTAGCGCATCCAGTGCAGACAACGGCTCATCCAAAAGCAACAATCCAGGAGACATTGCTAATGCACGTGCCAAGGCGATACGTTGCTGCTGACCACCCGATAATTGACCGGGATATTTATCACCGCTCCCTGGCAAACCTGCCAATTGCAACAATTCTGCAACGCGCGCCTTGATCACCGAAGACGACTGGCGACGATTCACCAATCCATAAGCAATATTTTCGGCAATACTTAAATTAGGAAAAAGTGCGTACGATTGAAACACGATACCGTAGTCGCGCTTAACAGGTTTAACATAAGAAATATCTTTTCCATGCTGAATAATCTGTCCCTGATTTTGGGTTTCCAGCCCTGCGATGATCCGTAGCAAGGTGGTTTTTCCGCATCCGGATGGTCCTAGAAAGCAAACAAATTCACCTTCTTTTATATTCAAATTAATGTTATTCAGAGCATTAAAGTAACCAAAAGATTTGGCAATATCTTTGAGTACGAGATAATCAGCGCGTGGTTCCATGAAAATTTTCTTTGTGTTCGATGCAATGCATCAGCTACGTTAGGATGCGTCGGGTTCTGAACGCTATGCCAGACCCGGTGTAAAACAAGCAATGAATGCTGAGATCAATGGCGGCAATCAATAGTGGCAATCAATAGCGGCAAATATTGCCTGCCACTATTGATGCTTAACCACATAAAACTACCGCTAGCGAGTTATGGCTTATGGCTTAGGTTCTGCCTTGCTGTTGTAACGATTGTTCCACTCAGTCAAAATACGTTCACGATTTTTTGCGGCCCAGCTAAAATCATTCTTGACCAGCATTTTTTCGTAGCCGTCTGGAATACCTTCAAGCTTCTTCGCCAAGCCTGGGTACGCAACGATTGCCCACCAGTTCGTACTGATTTGGTTTGATTCTTTACTTGCCATCCAGTCGGCTAATTTTTGTGCTGCCTCCAGGTTTTTAGTACCCTTCATGATGCCCGTTGCTTCAATATCCCAACCCAGACCTTCTTTAGGGAAAATCATTTCAATTGGAGCGCCACTACGCATGACTTGGTGCGCACGGAATTCAAAAGAAATACCAATCGGGAATTCGCCAGAACCAGCTTGCTTGCATGGCTTGGAACCAGAATGCGTGTACTGCGCGATGTTTTCATGCAAACCATCCATGTATTTCCAACCTGCTGCCTCACCCATATTTTGCAACCATGCACTCACGTCCAGATAGCCAGTGCCACTGGATGCTGGATGCGGCATACTGATTTTGCCTTTGTAGATAGGATTAAGCAGGTCTTTCCAGCTTTCTGGCTTTGGCAGGTTTTGCTTTTTAGCTTCCACTGTGTTGAAGCAAATTGCGGCACCCCATACGTCCATACCAACCCATGATGGTGGTTGTGCGCTATCAGAATAAGCTGCTGTCAATTCTTTGAAACCCTTTGGTTGATAAGGTGTCAACATGCCCTCTTGCTTCAACAGCACCAGGCTCGTTGCAGCCAAACCCAGTACCACGTCCGCTTGCGGATTGCTTTTTTCAGCCAGCAACTTGGAAGTCACTACGCCAGTGGAATCACGCACCCAGCGAATTTCGATATTTGGATTAGCTTTTTCAAACCCATCTTTATACAACTTCATCGCATCGGTTTCGATAGCGGTATAGACCAACAAAGTTGTTTTGTTGTCTGCATGCACTGCACCAGACATCAACATAGATCCTGCAACCAGCGTAGCAGAACACATTTTCAAAAAAAGCTTACGTGAAGGGTTCATCGCGATTCTCTTTCCTGTCATAAAAATTTTGATTCTCTCTTCCAGGCAACTTATGTCCCTTGAGAGACCACTTTTTCCTGCACCATCAACACACCGTTACTACAACAACACCGGACGAATAGTAGGTTTGATTTATGACAAGATCATTACATTGTAGATTGTATTTTGTATTTTGTTGACAATCCGTAGCTGCTTGATTTACATTACAACCATCGATCAGAACAACGAGCTATGGCCATGCAAAAAACGACAAAGTCTTCCGGACTCATTCAACAAGCCTCTCTTTCCACACTTGCGCAAATTGAAATTGAACGCATGATCCTGGCAGGAGAAATCAGCTCTGGCACCAAACTCAATGAGGCCTCACTGGCAGAAATGCTGGGCGTTTCACGTGGCCCTGTGCGCGAAGCGTTTCGTTCACTGGAGGAAAACGGTCTCGTCAGACAAGAAAAGAATTGTGGCGTTTATGTACGACAAATTTCTATTGAAGAAGCGGATGAGATTTACGAAATTCGCGAAGCGCTGGATGAGTTGGTCGGTCGAAAATTAGCCAAGACAATTACGCAAACACAACTCAAAGAATTGCGTAGCATGGTCGATAAAATGGAAAAATTGGCGGAAAAGAAAAATGTTTCCTCCTACTCTTTACTGAATCTGGAATTCCACGATGTTCTGGTAAAAATGACAGGGAACGAAAAATTACTGAACACGTATCGCCGCCTGGTCAAGGAACTTAATTTGTACCGCCGCAATGCGCTCGAGCAACAAGGCACCCTGCCCATATCGATCCATGAACACAGAGAAATCGTTGAATTGATTGCCGCTGGCAATGTAGATGCCGCCGGAAACATGATGCGTCAGCACGTTATCGATAGTCGCCAACGTATGCATAAAGCGCACAAGCCCTCAGAAATAGTGAACTAACGCCGAAGTGACGATGAGGTCGGTATCACGCAACCTCGCCCAGCAGCCTATTAAAAAACAGTTGCATCAACCTGTAGGAATTTTATGTCAGTAAAAGAAATCAGCGTCAATGGTCGTAGCTACCAATGGATGCAACAACCTGTAGTGATCGTGTGCATAGACGGTTGCGAGCAGGAGTACATCAATCAAGCAATACAAGCGGGGGTTGCGCCTTTTTTTAAAAAAATGGGTGAACAAGGCACCGTATTGACGGGCGATTGCGTAGTACCAAGCTTTACCAATCCGAATAACCTGTCAATCGTGACCGGGGTTCCTCCTTCAGTGCACGGCATCTGCGGCAACTATTTCCTGGATACTGAAACGAATACTGAAGTCATGATGAATGATGCCAAGTATTTGCGCGCAGAAACGATCCTTGCTGCCTTCTCAAAAGCAGGCGCTAAACTGGCCGTTGTCACAGCCAAAGATAAATTACGTAGTTTGCTCGGTCATCAAATGCAAGGCATTTGCTTCTCGGCCGAAAAAGCGAATCAAGCTAATCTTGCTGACAATGGTATAGAAAACGTGCTTGAACTTGTTGGCATGGAATTGCCGTCTGTCTATAGCGCCGAGTTGTCCGAATTCGTCTTCGCCGCAGGCGTCAAATTGCTAGAAAAAGAACGTCCAGATCTGATGTATTTATCGACCACCGATTACATTCAACATAAATTTGCCCCTGGAACAGCCGGAGCAAATTCTTTTTACGCCATGATGGACCGCTATTTAAGTCAACTCGATGATTTGGGGGCAGTTATCGCAGTGACCGCCGATCATGGCATGAATGCCAAGACAGATGCCTGCGGTAATGCGAACGTCATTTATTTACAAGATGAACTCGATCAGCACTTTGGCGTCGGCAGTACCCGCGTGATTTTGCCTATTACTGATCCCTACATTATTCACCATGGCGCGCTTGGTTCGTATGCCACGATCTACATTAACGACCACAACCAAGCTGACGGCATTCAACAACACTTACGTAATATGCATGACTTAGAGGAAGTGTTAACGCGCGCAGAAGCGAGCGCGCGTTTTGAACTTCCAGCAGATCGTATTGGTGATGTCGTCGTCGTCAGTCAACGTCTGGTCGTGGTCGGTACCAGCAGTCACCGCCATGATTTATCGGAACTCAAACTACCATTGCGCTCACATGGCGGCATTTCAGAACAAGCCGTACCAGTGATGCTCAACCGTAAAACGCAATCGCTGCCTGCCGGTCATCGGCTACGTAATTTTGACGTATTGCATCTGGCGTTGAATTTGGTTGAAAACACATAACACATTAAAGCACCAGGCCTGACATGCCTGGTGTTTTCATTTTCCCGGAGAGTAGTGTGAAGTTAATTCAAGATTTTAAGGCAATCTTAGTAGCAGCCCAACATGGACAGCCAGCATCGGCCTTACATCAACCTATGCGCATTGCTGGCAAACTGGTCAATAATGATCGGCGCATTGAGGTTTTTAATCCCTACACCAATACCTTACTGGGGTCCATCGCCAAAGCGACAGTGGAAGATGTAAAAGGCGCATTTCAACAAGCCAAAGCGTACAAATCCACACTGACACGCTATCAACGCAATCAAATTTTGCTGCGCGTCAGTCAGTTACTGCGTGAAAACGCTGATGTCATTTCCGATTTAATCACTGCTGAATCCGGTCTCTGCAAAAAAGATACGATGTATGAGGTAGGACGCGCCTGTGATGTGTTCTTGTTTGCGGCGAACCAAACGCTGGTCGATGATGGTCAGGTGTTTTCCTGTGATCTGACGCCACATGGTAAGCAACGTAAAGTATTTACTTTGCGTGAGCCCTTACTAGGCGCGATATCTGCAATTACGCCATTCAACCATCCATTAAATCAAGTGGCGCATAAAGTCGCACCATCGATTGCAACCAATAATCGCATGGTATTAAAACCGTCTGAAAAGACACCATTTTCTGCGCTTTTACTCGCAGATATCTTATATGAAGCGGGTTTGCCGCCAGAGATGTTTTCTGTCATCACTGGCGACCCGCGTGAAATCGCTGATGAGATGTTGACCAATGCCGATATGGATCTGGTGACCTTTACCGGTGGCGTACAAATCGGCAAATACATCGCTGGCAAAGCCGTCTACAAACGTCAGGTACTGGAACTAGGTGGCAATGACCCCTTAATCGTGATGGAAGATGCCGATCTGGAAGAAGCGGCAACACTGGCGGTATCGGGCTCTTATAAAAATTCCGGCCAACGCTGCGCGGCAGTCAAGCGCATGATCGTGCATGAAGCGGTTGCTGATGAGTTTGTCCGCTTGCTTACTGAAAAAACGAAGGCGATCAAATACGGCAACCCGATGGATGGCAACACAGACATGGGTACGGTGATTGACGAAGCGGCAGCGATCAGTTTTGAACAAAAGGTAAATGATGCGATCAAGTGCGGCGCGCAACTCATTGTTGGCAACATCCGCGAAGGCGCATTGTACTTACCGACGGTCTTAGATCACGTACCTTACAATTGCACCTTAGTGGCAGAAGAAACGTTTGGCCCGGTGTCACCTGTGATCCGTTGCAGAGATATTGACGATGCAATCCGCATTTCTAACTCGACGCCATACGGTTTGTCATCCGCTGTTTGCACCAACCGGCTCGACTACATCACCCGCTTTGTTGCTGAGTTGGAAGTCGGTACCGTGAATGTGCGTGAGGTGCCAGGTTACCGCCTTGAATTGACGCCGTTTGGTGGCATCAAAGATTCCGGCCTTGGTTACAAAGAAGGTGTTTTAGAAGCGATGAAAAGCTTCTGTAATACCAAAACTTACTCTTTGCCGTGGGATGGAAAATGACGCAGGCATCCAACGTCAACATTGCCGACATCATCGCGTTATTTGAACGTCGCGGCGACGAACAATATGACGGCGAACCTGTCACGCAATTACAGCACGCATTGCAATCTGCGGCATTAGCAGAAGAAGCTGGCGCCAGCGATGAATTAATCGTTGCTGCCTTATTACACGACATTGGGCATTTATTGCACGATATCGGCCCTACGCCCACCAGCTTTGGCAAGGACGATGTACACCAATACCGTTGCTTGCCCTACATGCGCTTTTTGTTTGGTGACGCGGTTCTGGAACCAATTAAATTGCACGTCGACGCCAAGCGTTATTTATGCGCGGTCGAACCTGCCTATTACAACAGTTTATCTGCAGACTCTAAGCGCAGCTTGGCTTTGCAAGGCGGCGTTTTCAATCGAGAACAAGCGGATGAGTTTATCAACCGAGCATTTGCAGCAGATGCAATCGCACTTCGCCGCTGGGACGATGCTGCAAAATCTGCGACAAAGCAGACTCCGGATTTTATCTACTTCGCCACGCACATGGAAAATGCTGAACTGATTCATCGTCAATCTGACGCACATCGACAAACGGCCTAAATTAAAGAACTAAAGAACTAAAGACATAAAGAGAAGAATAAATCTCATGCGACCATTCTGGATAGAACAAGCCTTAATGCAGGACGGAGAACTCGCTCCCGCCTTACAAGGAAAGCATACTAGCGACATTTGCATCATCGGCGGCGGCTTTACTGGTTTGTGGACAGCCATTCAAACCAAGCAACAAAATCCCGCTCTCGGCATTAGCGTCCTGGAGCAAGACTTATGTGGCGCAGGCGCCAGCGGCCGCAATGGCGGCTGCGTGCTCACATGGTCAGCGAAATTTTTTACATTGCTTCGCTTATTTGGTGAAGCAGAAGCTGTACGCCTGGTGAAAGCATCGGAAGATGCAGTCCAACACATTGCCGATTTCTGCCGTGACCAAGGCATCAATGCAGATTTACGCATGGACGGTACGCTCTACACGGCAACAAATGCTGCGCAAGCAGGTAGCATGGATGCGGTGATGCAGGCATTAAATAGCGTTGGACTAGATTCATATCGCCATTTACCGCCAGAAGAAGTCGCCAAACGCAGCGGTTCGACATTGAATATACAAGGTGTTTTTTCGCCTTACGCCGCCACAGTGGACCCTGGCAAACTGGTTCGTGGATTGCGCAAAGTGGCGCTTAATATGGGTATCGCCATTTTTGAGCGCACACCGATGATATCCTTCACACCGGGTTCTACGGTGACTATCAAGACACCTACCGGCGTCATGCAGGCCGGAAAAATGGTGCTGGCAATGAACGCCTGGATGGCGAGTTTTTTCCCGCAATTTGAGCGCAGTATCGCGGTGGTGTCGAGCGACATGATCATTACCGAGAAATGTCCTGAGCTGTTAAAACAAATAGGCCTGACGAATGGTATTTCAGTGTTGGACTCGAGAACCTTTGTCTACTACTACCGCAATACGAGCGATGGACGTTTGATGCTCGGCAAAGGTGGCAATACCTTTGCATGGCGCAATCAGATTGCTCCTGCATTTGATCGCCCTTCTGTGTATCAAGATCAACTGACACAAAGCCTGCATCGCTTCTTTCCGGTCTTACAAGATGTTCCCGTGACGGCAAGCTGGAATGGCCCCTCTGACCGCTCCGCGACTGGCTTTCCATTTTTTGGAAAACTCCATGGTGCCGGGAATATTTTTTACGGTTTTGGCTATTCAGGTAATGGTGTAGGCCCCAGCTATATGGGCGGGCAGATTTTGTCTTCACTCCTGCTGGAGCAAGACAATTTCTGGACCCGCAGCCCATTGGTCAAAGGGCCGCTGGGCCACTTCCCACCTGAACCTATACGCTACATCGGAGCCCACGTCGTACGTAATGCGATTCGACGTAAGGAGCAAGCAGAAGACGACAATCGCCAGCCTTGGATGATAGATAAATTACTAAGTCGCTTTGCCAATGCAGCAGGGAAAGCGGATAAGGGGTGAGGTTTTTGAAGTTATGGAGGGGGGGGAAACCGTGCGGCTCGCACGGCATATTGATTCGTCGGGTTGCGCGCGTCCTACGGATAGCTCGTGATCGTTGCAATATCGCTTTTGCCCGTCACCGCTTTAGACAAAGCAATTTGTGCTTCACAGAAAATGGAAAAGAAAGCGTCGCTGTCTGAGCGTAGCGAGTTTCGACGCTTTCCCATTTTTTGTGATGCACAAATTGTGCCGACACGCAGTGACGGCACCCGCAGGGCAAAGTCTCAGCGTCGCCTTTCTTTTGCTTACTTTGCTTTGGCGAAGCAAAGAAAAGTAAGTGGCTGCCGGGCCACCCCCGGCTTGGCGCCACGAAGAGTGATCGCATTACACATTAAAAACGACGCAAAAATGAGAAAACAAAAAGGACATCAGCACTGACTTGGATAGCAGTATCTACCAAACAAGATCCGAATACTCCCATCTACCGCAAGCGGGAGAAAGATTCAACAGCTAGCAATATGCCGCTTTGCTTACTTAAATAATTACTTCGCTTCCCCACTCAACATCATACTTTTAATCATCCCCACCGGAGCACTACCATAGCTCAAGAACTGCTCATGGAATTGCTTCAGCTTGAACTTAGCACCCTGCTGTTTCTTGAGCTGCTCACGCAAATCAAGGATTTCACTGAATCCGCTGAAATAGCTCGCCAATTGCACCGATGAATATTGCACGCGCTGCCACTTACCATCAGCTTCGGCCTGGGTCTGGAACGCCTGATTGATCAACATATCTTTGGCTTCGGCTTCGCTCATCCCCAACACATGCACGCTGTAATCGAGGATGGTATTGCAGACGGTACGCAAGTTCCATTTGTAATACATCAACCACATTTCTGGTGAATTTTCACCATAACCAGATTCCAGCATCATGCGTTCACTATAGACCGCCCAGCCTTCGATCATGGCGCCATTACCAAACAAAGTTTTAATCACAGAAGGCGATTGATTGGCGTGTTGCAATTGTGTGTAGTGGCCAGGAATCGCTTCATGGATACACAAGATCTGTAATACCCAGTGGTTATATTCACGCAACGTACTTTCTATTTTTTCCGCTGACTGCCCATCGAATGGACTGACATTAAAATAGGTATTGTCGTGCGGACGGAAAATGCCCGGTGCTTCGATCGAGGCAATGGTGACGCCGCGTTCGTATTCTGGAGTCTCACGAACGATCAACGGCTTCTTCGTATCTAGCGATAACAGATCATGATCTTTAATCCATTTTTCCAATACTGGTAATTGCTGACGGATCGCCGGAAATAAGTCTTCCCCTTTGATATGTTGTTCCGATAATTTCGCAATCACCATCGCAATTTTTTTAGCACGATCCTCTGGCTTAGGCTGATCGCCCATAGTTTTAGTCCACAGTTGATCGGCCAATTTCTCCATATTGCGGTGGGCTTCATCTTTTGCGGCCAGTGCGCGTTGATAAGTTTGTTCTGCGGTCAATGAAGAGCGGATATCGGCTTTGAATTTACCTTCATATAAATCTTTGCCGATACGGAAAGAACGCGCGGTTTCTGGTGTCAGATTTTTTGCAGTATCGGTTAAAAATGCGACGTAATCATTGACTGCATCACGTGCTTTTTTTAAACCAGAACCCAAAGCTTGTTTCTCATGTGCCGTCAATTTCTCTTTCGCGGCAGCCTTCTCTAATTCCGATAACAGAGAAATCGCGCCAGCACTTTGACGTATCGCCAATTGCGTATGTTCCATCGTTGGCGCATGGATACTCGCTTTCGCTGCTGCATAATAGGCAGGAACAGCTTGTAGACGCTGTATGGCAATTTTGACGCGCTTAGATTTAGGCGCAAAATCGGTATTCAGAATGGCATCAAAACCACCGGCAATATTGTGCTGAGTAGGATTCCACTCGAACTCGCGGAACTGAGTCAGGTACCAGCGTGTACCCTCGAGATAGTTGCGCATCAAAACGAGATCAGTCTGTTCGTTCACGGGCAGCGCTTTCACATCCACTTTTTCCAGACGAGCCAACCAACGATCAGCAAACGCCAGATATTGATCGCGCCCCGCCTGATCGGGAATAGTAAGTTGCGCTGCGTCATCGTATTTGCCGGCTGCCATCGCCATATCCGGATCTTGCTTCCACAGTGCATTTACAAATTCTTGCTTCACGTCTGCAAATGCTTTTGAGCCTTTAGTCGCTTTTGTGCTGGCCGCAGAAGATAAAACTGCTGTATCTGCTTTTGCGGAGTTTTCAGCAAAACTCAATGGCGCAACGAAAGAAGAAGATATCAAAGCAGCAATGGCTGCACGAAGGAGATGTTTTTGCATAGTTTTCCAGAAATTGTCAGGCGTCTGATAATAAACGAGTAGAAATAAGGAACTAATATATTTGGACAGTGAGCCTAACATAAGCGCGAAAAACCCAAAATCCCTTTAGATATAAACAATTTATTATTCGGTAATAAGGACAGATTTTTGTCAAAGACCTGCCATATCAGCAAAAATCCGGCGATTTCTTTGTTACACTCCGTGCTTAATAAGAACATCACCCAACTCGCCACACAGATACGGCGACCACTATAAGAAAATCATGAATTCCCCCTCCCCGCAATTGCACTGGATAGAAAACGACGAAGCCCGCTCATGCCGCTGGCATGCAGAAAACGGCGCGCCACCTCCAAAGCGGGTACAGATCGCGGATGACAGGATGAATACGGAAACCGCCTACAAACTGGCGTGTGAAGGAACTGCCTTGCTATGGCGTGGCGATTTTCATAACGGCAAGCAATTATTGCAATCGCTGGCACGGCGCATTGACAAAAAACCCTCCAACAAGAAAGCAAAAGTGCCAACCAGTGCTAGCGAGGCGTTTCACTTGCACCGACAAGCACAATCACAACGCGCTCGCGTACTGGCGATGGTATTGATTCCATTTGAAGCCGATTACAGTATTTCTTTACGCCGTGCACCGGACGTCAAACTCGCCTGCACTGAAGTCTATGGCGAGCCAAAAGATGCGTTTGTAGCGTCTTTGCGTGAGTTGTTGGGTTTGATTGGTGCGCATGAGTGGCGTAAAAATGGCGTGACGATTAAAGCACTGGATGCAAAAATTCATCCTTATTACGGCGTGTTTTCGCCGGTACGTGGTGAATACATTGATTTGCTCGCAAAAGCACCCTTGCCTTCGACTGAGCTTGCTTTTGATATCGGCGTTGGTACTGGTGTTTTGTCAGCCGTACTGGCGAAGCGTGGTGTCAAAAAAATTATCGCCACAGATCAAGACCTGCGCGCGCTTTCCTGCGCCAAAGAGAATTTAGACAATCTCGGCTATAGCGAACAAGTTACTTTGCAGGAAGCTGACTTGTTTCCAGCAGGTCGAGCTCCATTGGTCGTATGTAACCCGCCATGGGTGCCTGCACGTCCCAACTCACCGATAGAATATGCGGTGTATGACCCCGATAGTCAAATGTTGAAAAGCTTTTTAGCTGGCGTTGCTGACCATATGGAACCACATGGCGAAGCCTGGCTGATCATGTCGGACTTTGCACAACATTTAGGCTTACGTACTGCAGAAGAGTTTTTCAGCTGGATTGATGCTGGTGGACTGACGGTGATTGGCAAACTGGACATTAAACCGCAGCATCCAAAGTCAACCGACGCCACAGACCCATTGCATGCAGCGCGGGTCAAAGAACTGACTTCGCTATGGCGTCTAAAGCTGAAGTAATGCTTTAAAATTGAACCTTATTGAACCTTATTGAACCTTATTGAACCTTATTGAACCTTATTGAACCTTATTGAACCTTATTGAACCTTATTGAACCTTATTGAACCTTATTGAGCTTTACTTACTGGCGCAGTCGATCATTTTTGCGCCAGCTATTTTTATTTTGAATTGATTTACCATGAACAAACCAGCCCGTATCCTGACCTTTAAATGCAAAAAATGCAGCAAATCCGTGCAAGTGTTTTTGCAAAAAGTGTCCGCCTGCTCCCATATTCAACCGTACCAGGGCATTTGCACCTGTGGCGAAGTAATGAAACATGCTACTGGCAATAAAGATGCAGTAGAGTCGTTTCTGAGTTCTGACAGCGTGACGTGGTCGCACCATCATTAATTATTGCAATTTAATCAATCATCAGGACGTCAATAAATCATTGCTTTTTATTACTAAAAATTGGAATCGAGTCGTCACTAGCTCGTCACAAGCGCATCACAAGTTCATAACACCCTGATAACAGGCTTAATAAAATCGCAAATCTGCCCCTTATTTGCTGCGATATCAATACAGATATGCGCAAACCAAGGATGAGAATGCGTTTTTTAAAGCAGAATTGAAGCCAGACTGGGGCTATTCAGAGCGAAAGCATTTATAATCTACTGCTTTGCAGCAGTTTTCTGGAAACAATGAAGGTATTTCGCGGACTCCCCAATGCAGCCTCCCGTGCACCCTGTGCGCTGGCGATAGGCAATTTTGACGGTGTACATCTGGGGCACCAGACGTTGCTCGCCCATTTACGCGCTGCAGCAGACCGCCTGGGGCTCGAATCAGCTGTCATGACCTTTGAGCCGCATCCACGTGCTTTTTTTGCAAAACTGGCTGGCAACCTGGCGCTGGCGCCTAGCCGCATCGCGAATTTACGGGACAATTTGTCATCACTAAAACGTGCTGGCGTTGACCGCGTAATCGTTGAGCACTTCAATGCCCATTTCGCTTCTTTGACGCCGCAAGAGTTTATCCAGCAAGTATTGGTCGATGGCCTCCATGTGAAATGGCTGATGGTCGGCGAAGATTTTTGCTTCGGGGCAAAACGCGCTGGCAGCATTGCGACCCTGGAAGAAGCGGGCAAACAGCTTGGTTTTGAAGTCGTTACTTTGCCAGCAGTGCAAAACAAAGGCGTCAGAATTTCATCCTCCGCAGTACGAACCGCGCTTGCTGCGGGTGATTTTGCAGAAGCCAATGACTTGCTCGGACATCCCTATAAAATTTCGGGCCACGTTATCCATGGTCAAAAGTTAGGACGCACTATCGGATTCCCGACCCTGAATCTGCGTATCGCGCATCATCGCCCGGCGTTGACAGGTATTTTTATCGTGCAGGTTCACGGGCTTTCAGAACAAGCAATGCCAGCGGTCGCCAGTCTGGGCGTTCGCCCTACGGTCGATGATAGCGGACGTGTGTTATTGGAAACCCATGTCTTCGACTATCAAGGCAATGCGTATGGAAAAGTCGTGCAAATCGAGTTCTTAAAGAAATTGCGCGATGAAGAAAAATACAGCGATCTGGCGACCTTAACAGCAGCAATCGATAACGATGCTGCACAAGCGCGTGCTTATTTCGCGGCAACAGCCCGCATACCAGCCAGCAACGCCACCGACCGAATTTGAAGAGACACATTGCAGTTTCTTCTCCCTCTATTTTTAAAGAAAATTCATCATGTCTGAAAATAAAACAGCCAAAGCTGCGAACAAATACCCGGTCAATATGACCGAAACACCTTTCCCCATGCGTGGCGATCTGGCAAAACGCGAGCCAAAATGGGTCAAAGAATGGCAAGAAAAAAATATCTACCAACGTATTCGCAAAGCCAGTGCTGGCCGTCCAAAATTTATTCTGCATGATGGCCCACCGTATGCCAATGGCGATATTCATATCGGCCATGCAGTTAACAAAATTCTGAAAGACATGATCATCAAAGCCCGCAGCATGGCAGGCTTTGATGCACCGTACGTACCAGGCTGGGATTGCCACGGTATGCCGATCGAGATCCAGATCGAAAAACTGTTCGGTAAAAATCTGCCAGTCAATGAAGTGCAGTCCAAAGCACGTGCGTATGCCGAAGAACAGATCCTCCGTCAAAAAGCTGACTTCATCCGTCTGGGTGTATTGGGTGAATGGGACAATCCATACAAAACCATGAACTTCAGCAATGAAGCGGATGAATTACGCGCACTCGGTCAATTGCTGGAAAAAGGTTATGTGTATCGCGGTTTAAAACCAGTCAACTGGTGTTTTGACTGCGGCTCCGCCTTGGCGGAAGCGGAAGTTGAATACGAAAACAAACGTGATCCATCGATCGACGTGGGTTTTCCATTTGCTGAACACGACAAGCTGGCAGCGGCGTTCAAATTAGACAAACTGCCGCATGACAAGGGTTTCTGCGTGATCTGGACCACGACACCGTGGACCATCCCGTCAAACCAGGCGTTGAACATGCATCCCGAAATCACCTATGCGCTGGTAGAAACCACGCGTGATGGTGCGCCTTTGTTGTTGATCATGGCGCACGATCTGGTTGAAAGTAGCCTGGCGAAATATGAACTCGAAGGCAAAGTCATTGCGACCTGCCTCGGCGCGGCTCTGTCTGAAATCAAATTCAAACATCCTTTTGCAGCATTGGATGCTGGCTACGATCGTTTTTCTCCGGTCTACATGGGCGACTACGTGACGCTCGACAGCGGTACCGGCGTCGTTCATTCGGCACCAGCCTACGGTATCGAAGATTTTCAATCATGCAAAGCGCATGGCATGAAAGACGATGACATCATCGCGCCAGTGATGGGGGATGGTAAGTTTGCGTCTACACTACCATTCTTCGCCGGCATGACGATCTGGGAAGCATCCAAGCCAATTTGCGATAAATTGCGCGAAGCGGGTGCTTTGTTCTCATTGAAAATGTTTGACCACAGCTACATGCACTGCTGGCGTCATAAAACACCGATTATCTATCGCGCGACATCACAATGGTTCGCGAGTATGGACAACATCCCTAACGATGGTGCCACCAGCTTGCGTGAAACCGCGCTCAAAGCGATTGATGAAACAGCCTTCTTCCCAAGCTGGGGTAAAGCACGCTTGCACGGCATGATTGCGAATCGTCCTGACTGGACTTTGTCACGTCAGCGTCAATGGGGCGTACCGATGGCCTTCTTCTTACATAAAGAAACCGGCCAATTACATCCACGCACACCAGAATTGCTGGAAATCATCGCCAAACGTATCGAAGTCGAAGGCATCGAAGCCTGGCATAAAATCGAAGCCGCCGATTTATTAGGCGATGAAGCGCCGATGTATGTCAAAAACCGCGATACGCTGGACGTCTGGTTTGATTCTGGTGTGACGCACAAAACCGTTCTGCGCGGCTCACATAAAGCGCAATCTGCTTACCCGGCAGATCTGTATCTGGAAGGTTCTGACCAACATCGCGGCTGGTTCCATTCATCATTGCTGACCGCATCGATGTTGGACGGTCATGCGCCTTACAAAGCGTTGCTGACGCACGGTTTTGTGGTCGATGGCGAAGGCAAGAAAATGTCCAAATCCAAGGGCAATGTCGTCGCGCCACAGAAGATTTCTGACACATTGGGCGCTGACATCCTGCGCTTGTGGGTTGCCTCTACGGATTACTCCGGCGAATTGTCGATCTCGGATGAAATTCTGAAACGAGTGACGGAATCGTATCGTCGTATCCGTAACACTTTGCGTTTCTTGTTAGCGAACACCTCTGATTTCGATATCAACAAAGATGCGGTGGCGATCGCTGACATGCTGGAAATTGATCGCTATGCGATTGCGAACATGGCTGTATTGCAAAGCGAAGTACTTGCTCACTACCAACAGTTTGAATTCCATCCCGTGGTCAGCAAGCTGCAATCGTATTGCTCCGAAGATCTGGGTGGCTTTTACCTCGATATTCTGAAAGATCGTTTGTATACCAGCGGTACCACATCAACTGCGCGACGCTCCGCACAAACCGCGATCTGGCATATCACTCAGGCATTGTTGCGCTTGATGGCACCAATGTTGTCGTTCACTGCTGAAGAAGCATGGCAATTCTTTGCCACTGCTGAAGCATATAGCGCCAGCGATGAAACTATTTTCACGCAAACTTACTATGCGTTGCCTGAGATTGAAGCAAGTACAGCACTGCTGGAAAAATTCGCGGCCTTGCGCGCCGTCCGTAACGACGTGACCAAGCAATTGGAAGAAGTACGCGTTGCTGGTGGCATTGGTTCATCCCTGCAAGCCGAAGTAGTGATCAAAGCAAGTGGCGCTAAGTTTGACGTATTGAACAGCTTTGCCGATGATTTGAAGTTCGCATTGATTACCTCGGCTGCAAGTGTTGAACAAGTAACTGATGAGACAACCGAAGCCGTGGTAGTAACACCGTCCAAATATGAAAAATGCGAGCGTTGCTGGCATTATCGTGCGGATGTCGGCAGCCACGCAGACCATAGCGGTTTGTGCGGTCGCTGCGTCAGCAATTTGTTTGGTGCTGGCGAAACACGTCGCTTTGCATAATTCGGTCAGCAGACCTACACTGTCGTTGCACTTAGAAAAGACCGGAATACTAGCCGGTCTTTTCTATTAGAAGCAGAAATATGGCTATTAGGGATATTAGTGCTAGCAGGGCAAATAGTGCTTCTGGTGCAAACGAAACATACTAGACATACTAGACATACTAGACATATAAGATTTAGCGATTTATCTATTTTTACTTAAAACTCATGGCAACCAAAAAACGTTCTAATTTTTCTGCAGGCTCCGGCTCTTCACGCTCCACATTAATACCGTGGTTAGGCTTGGCAGCGATTGTGATTTTGCTCGACCAAATCAGTAAAATCACGATCACAAAGTTATTCGCCTATGCAGAATCCATGAGCGTGACGTCGTTCTTTAATCTGGTTTTGGTTTATAACAAAGGGGCTGCGTTTAGCTTTCTGGCGACGGAGTCAGGATGGCAGCGTTATGTATTCACAGCACTTGGTTTGATTGCAGCGGCATACATCACTTATCTCTTGAGCCGCCATAGCAGCCAGAAGTTGTTTTGCTGGGCATTATCATTGATTATGGGCGGTGCTTTGGGTAATGTGATTGACCGTCTGATGTATGGTCACGTGATTGATTTTCTGGATTTCCATTATCAGGACGTTTATCACTTTCCCGCCTTTAACCTGGCTGATAGCGCAATCTGTCTTGGTGCTGCATTGTTTATCCTGGATGAATTGCGCCGCGTCAAAAAATAAGGAGCGTTAATCATGAGTCTGCGTCTGGCTGGTAAAAAAATCGTGCTCGGATTAACTGGCGGTGTCGCCTGTTATAAGATTGCTGAGCTCACGCGGTCTCTTGGCAAAGCTGGAGCGACCGTACAAGTGGTAATGACACAAGCGGCAACGCAATTCATTACGCCTGTGACCATGCAAGCCATTTCTGGTAATACTGTGTTCACTGACCAATGGGATGCGCGGATACACAATAACATGCCGCATATTGATCTGACGCGCGATGCAGATGCGATCGTTATTGCGCCTTGCAGTACCAATTTTATGTTCAAGCTCGCGCACGGTGCTTGCGACGACTTGCTTTCTACTTTATGTATTGCGAGACCAGCCCATATTCCTTTGCTGATCGCTCCCGCAATGAATGTGGAAATGTGGCAAAACCCAGCGACCCAACGTAACGTCGCACAACTCAAAGCAGACAATATTCGCGTCATGGGACCCGCTGCGGGCGATCAAGCGTGTGGCGAAACCGGCATGGGTAGAATGTTAGAGCCGGCGCAATTGCTGACTGAAATTATTGCATCATTTCAAGCAAAATCACTTGCCGGAAAACGTTTATTGATCACGGCCGGCCCGACCTTTGAACCGATTGATCCGGTTCGCGGCATCACCAATTTATCGTCTGGAAAAATGGGCTACGCCATCGCAGAAGCAGCATGGGAAGCTGGCGCACAGGTGACGTTAATCTCTGGGCCAACCGCACTTGCACAGCCCTATGGCGTGCAACGTATTGAGGTGCAAACTGCACAACAAATGTATGATGCCGTGATGACTTCACTCAATACGAAAAGCCAGGACGCCTTCGTTGCGGTAGCAGCAGTGGCTGATTGGCGCGTGGCGAATGCCAGCAATCAAAAAATCAAAAAGACCTGCGACAGCGATACACCGCAGTTAGAGTTCGCACAAAATCCCGACATTCTGGCGTTGGTTGCGGCATTACCTGATGCACCGTATTGCGTTGGTTTTGCGGCTGAGTCAGAAAATTTGCTGCAATATGGCGCGGCCAAACGCGCGAAGAAAAACATTCCGCTCCTGGTCGGTAATATCGGCCACCAAACTTTCGGCAAAGACGACAACGAGCTGATCTTATTTGATGTTCATGGGCATCAGGCATTGGGACGCGCTGACAAGAAAACCCTGGCTGGCAAGTTAGTATCAGAAATTGCATCCAGAATAAAAAAATAATAGCGCGGTATTGTTGAGCGCGATATCAACTCTTTCTCCAAACTCCTGTTTGAATTTATTATGAAAAAAATTGACCTTAAAGTTCTCGATCCACGCATGCAAGACCAATTGCCAGCCTACGGCACACCTGGCAGCGCCGGATTGGATCTGCGCGCCTGCATCGATGCGCCAATCACAATAAAACCTGGTGAAACCGTGCTTATTCCAACTGGATTAGCGATCCACATTGGCGACCCTGCGTATGCGGCGATGATTTTGCCACGCAGCGGCATGGGTCATAAACACGGTATCGTTTTAGGTAATTTGGTTGGATTGATTGATTCTGATTATCAAGGTCAATTAATGGTATCGACCTGGAATCGTGGCCAAAACGATTTCGTTTTAAATCCGATGGAACGGCTGGCTCAGTTGATCATCGTTCCAGTACTTCAAGTTGGCTTTAATATTGTCGAAGAATTTGGTGATAGCGAACGCGGTGAAGGTGGCTTTGGCAGCACTGGCAAACATTGAACCTTCAAAAATTCATTACGTTGCTACAGATTTCATGAATAAAAATAAATTTGAATTTATTTCTGTTCGTTGAAATTGGTTGAATTAGGTTGAAGTTGGTTGATATGGGTTGATATGGGTTGATATGGGTTGATATGGGTTGATATTGATCAATATTTATTAATAACCACCCTAAATAATCAGATTTAATATACTCCCCTTCTTTTTTTAATCTTTAGCTTTAAAAGCATTGATAAGTATAGGTATTAAAAAATACATAGGGGGAGTATGCGTAAGCTGCATCCTACTGACACACCAGATCTTTAATCTGCTCGCATCGACACCAGAAAGGTGACAACATTTATGGAACTCAGATGGTCGGGCTTTCGGTTTCAGATGCCGAAATTGAGCGCACAAGACTTAGTTGCAGGCTTATCTATTGCTGGCTTATTGCTGCCGGAAGCCGTTGCCTATTCGAGCATCGGTAACCTGCCGCCACAAGCGGGTGTGCTCGCCCTGTTTGCAGGTTTGTTGTGTTATGGATTGCTGGGCAGTAGCCGCTTCGCCATCGTCTCAGCAACCTCTTCCTCCGCAGCGGTGATGGCTGCTGCAACGGCCTCAATGGCAAATGGCGACCCGCAACACCGAATGGCATTAGCTTTCGGCCTGATCATACTCAGCGGAACTTTTTTCATCATTGCCAGTATCGCCAAAATTGGTAGCGTCTCAGAATTCATCGCTAAACCAGTATTACGCGGATTTGCGTTTGCGTTGGCACTGACGATTACCATTAAGCAATTCGCTAAAATTGTTGAAGTGCATTCTGTCGAAACAAATTTTATTTACTACGTTGCAGATATTCTTTCGCAAAACTCTCACTGGAACATCAGCGGCATCTTTGTTGCTATTGTTGCATTGATTTTGCTATTTTCGCTGGCACGTTTTCCTAAAATCCCTGGCGGCTTGATCACGATTGCAATAGGTATTCTCGCGGGTAAATATCTACATCTGGAGCAATATGGTGTGCATTTGGTTGGCAACATGCAATTACAATTACCAACACCTGGCCTACCTATCCTCGCGCACAATGAATGGATGAGGCTTGGGGAATTAGCATTAGCGATGGTAATGATCCTGTATGCAGAATCGTATAGTTCAATTCGCACCTACGCACTGAAACACGGGGACCAGACGGCTGCCAATCGGGATTTGTTTGCGTTCGGCGTCAGCAATATTGTCTCTGGCTTATTCCATGGCATGCCGGTCGGAGCCGGTTACTCGGCAACATCCGCTAATGAGGCGGCCGGTGCTCAATCAAAACTCGCTGGTTGGTGTGCTGCGCTAACCGTATTAGTCATGGTCTGGTACTTACTGCCATTAATTGAGCTTATTCCTGAGCCCGTACTTGCCGCCATCGTGATTCATGCAGTATCACATTCATTAAGTTTGTATGCCTTTAAACCTTACGTTGTTTGGCGCAGTGACGTGATTGTCGTGCTCGTAGCCATTACTGGCGTCGTTATATTTGGCGTACTCGATGGATTACTGTCTGCAATTGCCATTAGTATTGCACTGATGTTACGGCGTATAGCGAGCGCCACGGTCTCAGTACTCGGTCGACTCGGTAACAGTCACGATTTCATCAGCATGCAGAAACATCCGGAGGCTAAATCTATTACCGGTGTGATTATTTTCAGGCCAGAATCACCGATGTTTTTTGCGAATGCGGAGCGTATTACAACTGAAATTCGAAATGGCATCAATGCAGCTGATACAAGCGTCCACAGCTTCGTTATTAGTCTGGAAGAATCCTACGACCTTGATAGTTCAAGTCTGCAAGCCCTTGCCGATTTAGCCAATCTGGTCGCCAGCCAGCAGCGGCAGCTTTTGTTTGCACGACTCAAAGATCAAGTTCAGGATAATTTAGATAAAGGTGTCGCATTGGGTTTAATGCCACCGTATGCGTCGGGCCTCAGCGTCGATGATACTGTCGCCATGGCGATCACAAAGACCCACACAGCAGGCTAAAAATTAACGAAAAAAATCCCCATTTGAACTAATGGGGATTTTTTTACGTTTTTTTTGCGTTTTTTTCTGTGTTTTTTTTACTGCGTTTTTTTTGTTGCGTATATTTCCGCACTACTTCTTCGTCTTACGACTACGTCCAGCCGACTCTCTTAAGATGGTGTAATTCCATTCGTCTTCATGTTCGCCAGAATCTAAGGCGACACGAACACGAAAAAAGTCATCATCACCCGGAATTCTGCGTCCGATCCCAGTATGTTTTTTTTCAACATCTCTGCGATCGTACACATCGACTTCGACTTCTTTTCCCTCTAACGCAGCAGGAGAAAGCAATGAATTGACCGTCTTCACGGTATATTCAAGGACATATAACGGCATCGTCAGACCAGTCATGCTTCCTCCCTTACTTCCAAAAACATCCGGTCAGTAACGTCTTTTTATGTCTTGCAACGTATCTGATAGCGACAAAATTATTCGACTTCGACGATTTCCTGTGACGCTTCCGGAGGCGCAGCATCACCTTCTGAAAACTCTAACTTAATCAAATCTTTATGGTCCAGATCAACGATGACACGACCACCGGACACCAATCGACCGAACAGCAACTCATCTGCCAGTGCTTTGCGAATCATGTCTTGAATCAGGCGTGCCATAGGGCGAGCACCCATCAACGGATCAAAACCTTTTTTCGCAAGGAACTTACGCAAATGATCGGTAAATGTCGCCTCGACTTTTTTCTCATGCAATTGTTCTTCGAGTTGCATGAGAAATTTATCGACAACCCGCAAGATAATCTCTTCATCCAAGGCGCGGAAGCTGATGATGGCGTCAAGGCGATTTCGGAACTCTGGCGTAAACATACGCTTAATATCCGCCATTTCATCACCGGCTTCTTTACTATCATTGAAGCCAATCGAACGTTTTTGCAGGCTTTCTGCGCCAGCATTCGTCGTCATAATGATGATCACATTGCGGAAATCGGATTTACGCCCATTGTTATCAGTCAACGTACCGTGATCCATCACCTGCAACAGGATGTTGAATACATCCGGATGGGCTTTTTCAATTTCGTCCAGAAGTAGGACTGCATGTGGTTTCTTGGTAATTGCCTCAGTCAGCAAACCACCTTGATCAAACCCAACATAGCCTGGTGGCGCACCGATCAGACGACTCACCGCATGGCGTTCCATGTATTCAGACATGTCAAAACGAATTAACTCGATACCCAAAGTGAACGCGAGCTGTTTAGCGACTTCCGTTTTACCAACGCCAGTCGGACCAGAGAACAAGAAGGAACCAATCGGCTTATCCGTTTTACCTAAACCAGCACGTGCCATTTTGATAGCCGATGCCAATGCGTCAATCGCAGGTTCCTGACCAAATACGACATTTTTCAAATCACGATCAATGGTCTGTAATTTGCTGCGATCATCCTGATTAACCGTTTGTGGCGGAATACGGGCGATTTTGGAAATGATATCTTCGATATCTGCCTTGCCAATGGTTTTCTTTTGCTTAGACTTCGGCAAAATACGTTGAGCAGCACCGGCCTCATCAATCACATCGATGGCTTTATCTGGCAAATGTCGGTCATTGATAAAGCGCGCCGACAGCTCTGCTGCAGTGGTCAATGCAGAAGCGGAGTATTTAACGTTATGATGTTCTTCAAACTTTGCCTTTAGGCCACGCAAAATTTGCACAGTCTGCTCGACGGTAGGTTCGTTCACATCAATTTTTTGGAAGCGACGTGACAAAGCATGATCTTTTTCGAACACGCCACGGTATTCAGTATAAGTCGTCGCACCAATGCATTTCAATTGGCCGCTGGACAAAGCAGGCTTCAACAAATTGGACGCATCCAACGTGCCGCCAGAAGCAGAACCGGCACCGATGATGGTGTGGATTTCATCGATAAACAAAATGCCATTCGGCGTATCTTTGAGCTGCTTGAGCACACCTTTTAAGCGCAACTCAAAATCGCCGCGATATTTCGTGCCCGCCAACAAAGCGCCCATATCCAGCGAGTAAACAACCGCCGTTTGTAGAATTTCAGGAACATCGCCTTCGGTAATGCGCAAAGCCAAGCCTTCTGCGATGGCAGTCTTACCAACGCCAGCTTCACCGACGAGCAAAGGATTATTTTTACGACGACGACATAAAATCTGAATCACGCGTTCCACTTCGCTATCACGACCAATCAAGGGATCGATCTTGCCTTCAGCGGCTTGTTTATTCAGATTTTGGGTAAATTGGTCGAGCGGACTTTCTTTGGATTGTGCATCCGCATGCGCCTCATCACTACCCTCTGGTGATTTTTGCGGTTCATTCAGGTTATCTTTACGCACACCATGCGAAATAAAATTCACCACATCGAGACGCGTGACACCTTGCTGATGGAGATAATAGACCGCATGAGAATCTTTTTCGCCAAAGATCGCCACCAACACATTGGCGCCAGTCACTTCTTTTTTACCATTAGAAGAGGACTGTACATGCATAATCGCGCGTTGAATAACACGTTGGAATCCTAGTGTGGGCTGGGTATCAACTTCGCTGGTACCCGACACAGTAGGCGTGTTATCGGTAATAAAATTACCCAATGTTTTGCGCAAATCATCAATATTCACGGCGCAGGCCCGCATCACCTCAGCTGCAGAGGGATTATCGAGCAGCGCGAGCAATAAATGCTCTACCGTAATAAATTCATAACGAGCTTGTCGTGCCTCAACAAAGGCCATGTGCAAACTGACTTCTAATTCTTGCGCAATCATACTTCCTCCATCACACATTGCAGGGGATGTCCTGCCTTACGAGCGTGTGTCAAAACGAGTTCAACTTTAGTCAGTGCAATATCTTTAGAATATACGCCACAAATGCCTTTGCCGTCCCGGTGAACTTTAAGCATGATCTGCATTGCAGTTTCACGGTCTTTGTTAAAGTATTCCTGGACAATCGCAACGACAAACTCCATGGGACTATAGTCATCGTTTAATAAAATTACCTGGTACATTGATGGTGGCTTCAGCTTTTGTGCCTGACGCTCCAATATCGTACCGTTTTCATGCTTGTTTCCCATACGTCTATTCTAGTACGTTGATTCAATCCAGAGGCAAATAATAAACGAATAAAATAGCCTTATTTCGTCATTCATCAGATGTTACCCTCTTTCATGACTTTTCACAGATGGTGATCATTTACGATAGATCAAGCTTTAAACTCAAAGTCTATTTTGTGTTGCGCAATTCGAACCAAAATTGACCCAATTTTACGAAATTTAATTAAAAATACAACAATATAACGGACCCCAGAAAAAGTTTCTTGACTTTAGTTTTTTTTCCGCCAAGAATGATATTTATTGACAGCATTAGTGGTTTTTAGTCAATAAGAAGGGGGCAAGTTAAGGGAAAGCTGGCATGTCGTTAGTTTTCTTGCTTTTACGGCTCGTGTGATTAGTTTCTAATTGAAAGATGCATTATGGCAACAGGTACCGTCAAGTGGTTCAATGATTCCAAAGGCTTTGGCTTTATCACTCCGGACGACGGTGGTGAGGATTTGTTCGCCCACTTTTCCGCAATCCAAATGAACGGCTTCAAGACTCTGAAAGAAGGTCAAAAAGTGTCGTTCGAAGTCACGCAAGGCCCTAAAGGCAAGCAAGCTTCTAACATTCAAAACCCTTAATATTCGGGTTCTGTTTCTTTTAAAAAGCCCCGCCCTTGCGGGGTTTTTTTTATTAGCTGGCCGCAATAGGCTCACACCGTGGTTGAAGCCTGATTCAAAGGTGTACTTTCTGACATTGATGAAGCTCACGTGATACATCCATTCACATTTTATGATCACACCGAATGAAACTTCGCTATAAGTTTATTCTTTTGACCATCATCCCTTTGCTACTTTCATTTGCTGGGATTGCTATTGCAGTATTTTTTCAAGCAACCAATCTTGCACAGCAACAACATAAAAGCATCGAAGACGCCTATATCAGTAGCAAAGAAACCGAATTAAAGCATTACGTCACGCTAGCGAATTCTGCCATTGCGCACGTGTACCAAAAAGGTGCCATCAATCCAAAGAACCAGGAAGAAGCAAAAAAAATATTGGCGTCGCTCGACTTTGGTGATGATGGGTATTTTTACATTTACGACCTGGAAGGCAAAAATCTTATGCATCCGCGTCAGCCTGAACTAGTCGGAAAGAATTTGTGGACCCTCAGCGATCCGGAAGGTAACTTCACCATTCAAAAATTAGTCAAAACGGCGATGAACGGCGGCGGCTCGGTGCGCTACCTCTGGGAAAAACCGTCCAGCCATCAAATAGTCCCCAAATTAGGCTATGTCGTTCTACTTCCCGAATGGGGCTGGGTATTAGGAACCGGCATTTATCTGGACGATGTCGACGCAGCGCTCACCAAGCTTGATGCGCAGTTTGTTAAGAATATCCATAGCACGATGTTCTGGATCGCCGGGATTACTATTATTTGCGCGCTTCTTATCGCCCTGTCCGGACTCGCATTAAACATCAGCGAATCGCGATTGGCAGATGCCAAGCTCAAAGCCCTTGCACGCAGTGTCGTCAGTTCCCAAGAGGATGAAAGAGCACGGTTATCGCGCGATTTACACGACGGTTTAAGCCAATTGCTGGTGTCAACGAAATTACAAGTTGAATCTGGGCTAGCGAAACTGAGTTCGCTCATTGAGCCTCCAGATAAGGCGCTGATTGCATTTCAGAGAGCGACCAAGCAACTAAACGAAGCATTAACAGAAGTACGCAGAATCTCGCATAATTTGCGACCCGCCATGCTCGATGACCTCGGCCTGGTGGCTGCATTCGAAAATCTATGTGAGGAATTTCACAATGCAACTGGACTTTCCGTATTATTTACACCACATACCACTCCACTTAGCTTGAACGCTATCAGCAATACCGTGCTCTACCGTGTTGCTCAAGAAGCACTCACCAATATCCATAAACATGCGCAAAATGTGAGCCATGTGGAGTTAGAATTACTAGCAATTGGGCAACATATTGTTTTAGTTATCAGCGATGATGGCAGTGGCTTCAATTTACAAAACATTGTCAACCACCCAAAACGTGGTATTGGGATCAGTAATATGCGTGAGCGCCTCGCTAGTATTCAGGGGCAACTTGACATTCAATCAAGTAATAATGGTACGCGGATTACGGCAAAAATACCAAATGGAGAATAAAGATGAATCCCGGGCAAACGATTAATATACTGCTGGTTGATGATCATCCGCTTGTCAGAGACGGTTTGCGAGCAAGACTGGAAACAGTGGCGCACTTTCATATTTCAGGGGAAGCCGGGAACGCCCATGACGCACTCAAGATCGCCTCTGAGCAGCAAACCGACCTGGTTTTAATGGATATTAATCTCGGCAACACCAATGGTATCAACCTGACCGCACGTTTTTCGCAAGAATATCCGCAGATTGCGATCATCATGTTATCGATGCATGAAAAAGCCGAATATGTAACGCAATCTGTACAAGCCGGGGCGCGTGGTTACGTGCTGAAGGATGCTCCGGCCGAAGACATTATCAATGCCATTGAAACGGTCAGAGCTGGAGGCAGCTACTTCAGTTCTGGTATTCGCACCCAAGAATCGACACGCAACTCATCGCAAGTACTGACTCAGCGTGAGCAATGTATTTTACAGAGCATAGCAACAGGCAGATCGAATAAGCATATCGCACTTGAACTTGGTTTAAGCGTTCGTACCGTAGAAACGCATAGGCTCAATATCAAACGTAAATTGAATATCGAAGGCCAAGCGGATTTGATTCGCTACGCCATCAATAGTTTGAATCAGTCTGATATCACGGGTACTTGATGGAACTGAAGGGAACTAAAGCGAACTGAATGAACTGAGGGCACCTAAAATCACCGAATGGTGTTTTTACATCGAGCTCAGACGTAAAAAAGCCGGCTCGCGCCGGCTTTTTTTTGACCAAAACCGATATTACATGTTTTGGATCATGACTTCGCCGAAGCCTGAGCAAGATACTTGAGTAGCACCTTCCATCAAACGTGCGAAATCGTAGGTTACTTTCTTCGCAGTAATCGCTTTTTCAGTTGAAGAAATTAACAAATCAGCGGCTTCAGTCCAGCCCATGTGACGCAACATCATTTCTGCGGACAAGATCAATGAACCTGGGTTCACATAATCTTTTCCAGCGTACTTAGGTGCTGTACCGTGAGTTGCCTCGAACATCGCGATAGAGTCAGACAAGTTTGCACCTGGCGCAATACCGATACCACCAACCTGTGCAGCCAGCGCGTCAGAAATGTAATCGCCGTTCAGATTCAATGTAGCAATAACGCTGTATTCTGCTGGACGCAACAAAATTTGTTGCAAGAACGCATCAGCAATCGAATCCTTAACAACGATATCTTTACCTGTTTTTGGATTCTTGAATTTGCACCATGGGCCGCCATCGATCAACTCTGCACCGAATTCTTTTTGTGCCAATGCATATGCCCAGTCACGGAAGCCACCTTCGGTGTACTTCATGATGTTGCCTTTGTGAACGATGGTCACCGATGGCTTGTCATTGTCGATTGCATACTGGATTGCTTTACGTACCAGGCGCTCTGTACCTTCGATAGATACGGGTTTGATACCAATACCAGAAGTTTCTGGGAAGCGGATTTTTTTCACGCCCATTTCATCTTGCAGGAACTTGATCAATTTTTTAACTTGATCGGAGCCTTCTGCGAATTCAATACCAGCGTAGATATCTTCAGAGTTTTCGCGGAAGATCACCATGTCAGTTTTTTCTGGCTCACGTACCGGCGATGGCACGCCTTTGAAATAACGCACTGGGCGCAGGCAAACGTACAGATCAAGCTCTTGGCGCAATGCAACGTTCAGGGAGCGAATGCCGCCGCCAACTGGTGTTGTCAAAGGACCTTTGATAGAAACAACGTATTCTTTCAACACTTTCAGTGTTTCTTCTGGCAACCAGACATCTGGCCCATACACTTTAGTTGATTTTTCACCTGCATAGATTTCCATCCAGCTGATTTTACGTTTACCAGCGTATGCTTTTGCAACCGCAGCATCGACTACTTTGATCATGACAGGGCTGATATCCACGCCAGTTCCGTCACCCTCGATAAACGGGATAATCGGATTGTCAGGAACGTTCAGCGAGAAATCAGCATTGACGGTAATTTTTTTACCTTCAGCAGGAACTTGAATATGTTGATACATCGTTTTCTCCGTAGTTGGATGAATATGCGAATTGCGCTATTCTCAATTATGCCTTGCTTGCTCATGCAAACGTCGGTAGCGATATTAACTCATTAAATCGTCGTTAAATCACTAACTATTGCACTTTGCAATTTACCCCGTAGTTGACTCTGCATCATCTACGTAATTAACTCTTATATAAGACACAAGACTGTAATTTCGTATTATGCACTAGAATTTTACTAGATGCCATCAGTTTACTGAATTGCGGTTACCATATTGCCATGAAACTGATTTTACTCAATAAGCCCTTTAACGTAATGTGTCAATTTTCCCCCCACCCTACGCGGGAAACTCTGGCGGATTACATTGACATTCCTAATACATACCCCGCCGGGCGTCTTGATGCAGATAGTGAGGGATTAATTTTACTCACCGACGATGGCAAGCTACAAAATCGCATTAGTCACCCCGATCATAAGCAGGCAAAGACCTATTTAGTGCAAGTTGAGGGGACGGCGACGAGTGAAAAACTGAAAAATCTCTCTGAACCTTTAAACTTAGGTGATTTCGTCACGCAAGCTTGCATTGCCAAGCACATACATCCGCCAAACTGGATCTGGGAACGACATCCACCGATTAGGGACCGTGCAAACATTCCCACCAGTTGGTTATGTATCATCTTATCTGAGGGCAAAAACCGCCAAGTGCGACGCATGACCGCCGCTGTTGGATTGCCTACCTTGCGCTTGATTAGGTCTGGTATAGGGGGATTTTCGTTAGAAAGCCACCCTCTCATGCCGGGAGAATGGCAAGAAGTTGATTTGCCTGCGACATAATTACGGCAAATAAGTACTTCAAATAATTACTTCAAATAATTAATTCAAATAATTAATTCAAATAATTAATTCAAATAATTATTTAAATTTATTTGAAAAAAGTGTGTCAACCGTTAAAGATTTGCGGCGTTTTTAGGTGTGATTCAACGGAATCGCACCACATTGACCAGTAGCACTTCTTAACAAAAACTTTTTTGAAGGACTTAAAATGAAAAAATTGATCGCCGCTTTAGTTGCAGGTCTGTTTGCTTCAGCTGTATTCGCACAAGCTCCTGCCCCTGCCGCATCTGCTCCTGCAGCTGCAGCTGCAGCGTCCGCTGATGCATCTAAGCCAGCCAAAAAAGCTAAGAAAGCCAAGAAAGCCAAAAAGGCAGCAGACTCATCTGCATCTGCCGCAGCACCAGCAGCGTCAAAATAAAAGCGAATTAAGTTTAGAAAAAGGGGCGGGAGCTTTTCCCGCCTTTTTTTTTTTGCTGTAGGATAGCGCTTTTATACTTAAATACCATTCACTGGCTATGACAAAAATTACTTCTATCACCATGCAATTACTGGCTGCTGCCAGCCTGGCATTGATCTCCTCAACCTCGCAGGCTCAATTGCAAGGGAAAATGCCTGTCAAGCAGTTGTCCGTTGGGATTTACGTAATCCAGGCAGAAGTAGCCTCGACACCAGCCGAACGCGAGCAAGGCCTGATGTTGCGCACCAAGATGGGCGGCAATGAAGGGATGGTGTTTGACTTTGGCGCCCCGGCTGGTGTGTGCATGTGGATGAAAAATACTTTAATCCCATTATCTGTTGCCTTTATTGATATTGATGGCAGAATCGTCAATATTGAAGATATGCAACCTGAAACCTTGGATTCCCATTGCGCAAAACGAACGGTAAATTACGCTTTGGAAATGAACCTGGGCTGGTTCAAACAAAAAAATATCAAGCCAGGAATGAAAATTGAAGGTTTACCGCTGAAGTAATGTCTACCGCGCAAAAAAAGAGCCTTAGTTTTCTTTTTTTTATTAAATCAAATCTACACGGTTGGCAGATTGACGAATGACTACGTTAGACATTGCTACCGACCTCACCTCTCCACCAAATACCATTAGGACCAATAGGCGCAGAGCAAATCTCGTATTCAGTAGAGATATCCCTTTTAGGCTGAATGAACGCAAAAAAACCGCAATAAATTGCGGTTTTTTTATTCACATCTGAATTTACCCGCTACATCGACCTAAAACAGACCGATGAGCAAGAGATTGGTTTAAGCCAATGCTTTCAGAGCGGAAGCCAAACGGCTCTTATGACGAGCTGCTTTGTTTTTGTGAATGATTTTTTTGTCAGCGATACGATCGATAGTCGATACAGATGCTTGAAAAATTGTTGCAGCAGCAGCTTTATCACCAGCTTCGATTGCTTTACGAACAGCTTTGATTGCTGTGCGCAGAGTCGAGCGTTGGCTGGAGTTATGTGCATTTTGTTTAACTGCTTGACGAGCACGTTTGCGTGCTTGTGCGGTATTTGCCATGAGATTTCCTAAACGTGGTCAAAGCGACGAGGTCAAAACATTTGATTAAATGCCACGCCGCAAAATTCTATACAGCTTTGCAGTATAACGGCTTTTACTTTCGTTAGCAAGCATTACTGTTGTTCTGAGTGAATAGAAGATTATAACTCCCTAATAACCGTCTATCCAACTGTTTTCATCATTTTTTTGCAACTGTTACTGAACAAGTTGGGCATTTTATGAGAAAGTCATATTTATCACATTGTTATCGAGGCTAGCTCATCTCTGGCATGACTATTTTTTGAATTCCAATCAAATTTAACTCCTACGAAGGAACTTGCAATGCAATGCACGCCGATCCACCTATCTGGTACTTATGCTTCTCTCGAGCCACTCACGCAGGATCACTTATCCGACATACAACAAGCCGCAGCAGATGGGGAATTGTGGAACCTGTTCTTCACTTCCGTTCCCGCTCCTGAAAATACCCGGCAATGGCTAGACATTGCATTGGATATGCAAAAACAAGAAACGGCGATTCCCTTTGTCATACGCGACAATGCAAGCGGGAAAATCGTCGGTTCGACCCGCTACTTTAAAATGGAACCCCAGAATAGACGCCTGGAGATCGGTCACACCTGGTATTCGCAATCAGTACAACGGTCAGGCGTTAACACTGATTGCAAATTATTGCTGCTCACCCATGCATTTGAAGTGTTTAATTGTATTGCAGTCGAATTTCGCACTGATTACTTCAACCATAAATCTCAGGCAGCAATCGAGCGATTGGGCGCCAAGCGCGAAGGGATTCTACGCAACCACGTCATCATGCCAGACGGGCGCATACGTGATACTGTTGTTTATAGTATTCTGGCGCATGAGTGGCCAGGTGTTAAAAAGAATTTGCAATATTTACAAAATAAATACGCAAGATAAATACACAAGATAAATACGCCAAAAAAGTTCGCCGCCTCGGACTAAATTTTATGCGTGGAGAGTAAACCAAGTGCTGATCGATTTTTTCTTTACCCTTAAAGATGCCAAAATCCCTGTTTCCATCAAGGAATTTTTGATGCTGCTGGAAGCCTTAGAAAAAGGCCTGATCAGTATGTCATTAGATGACTTTTACTTTTTGTCACGCACCATCATGGTGAAGGACGAGGCGCATTACGACAAATTCGACAAAGCATTCGGCCTCTACTTTAAAGGCATTGATACGATATTTGAAAAACATCCTGACATTCCGCTTGATTGGCTCACCAAACGTCTTGAACGCGAATTAACGGATGAGCAGAAGGCAGCAATTGAAAAGTTTGGCTATGACAAACTGATGGATCGCCTGAAAGAACTATTAAAAGAACAAAAAGAACGTCACGAAGGTGGGAGCAAATGGATTGGTACCGGTGGCACTTCGCCTTTCGGTAATGGCGGTTCTAATCCAGAAGGGATTCGTATTGGCGGCAAAGGTGGCAATCGCAGCGCCGTGAAGGTGTGGGAAGAGCGCGCATTCAAAGATTATGATGCCGAACGTGAACTCGGCACACGAAATATTAAAGTTGCATTGCGACGTTTGCGTAAATTTGCACGTCAGGGTGCAGAAGAGGAATTGGCACTCGACGCAACCATCAAAGCCACGGCGAATAATGCTGGTTATCTTGATATTAAGATGCAACCCGAACGCAAAAACAACATTAAAGTGCTGATGCTGCTTGATGTGGGTGGGACGATGGACGATCACATTGCTCAGACTGAAGAACTTTTTTCTGCGGCAAAAACAGAATTCAAAAACATGGAATTCTTTTATTTCCATAATTGCGTGTACGACTATTTATGGAAAAACAATCGCCGTCGCCACGCAGAAAAATTCCCAACGTGGGATATTTTGCGAAAATATCCAGCCGATACCAAGTTAATTTTTGTGGGCGATGCAACCATGAGCCCCTATGAAATCCTGCAACCCGGTGGCTCAGTTGAATACAACAATGAAGAGGCCGGTGCGGTTTGGCTGCAACGATTTGCAAGCACCTTCCCAAAATATATCTGGCTCAATCCAGAACCGGAGGGTCTATGGCAATACCGTCAATCTATTTCAGTCATCCGCCAAGTCATGAGTAATCGCATGTTTCCAGTCACTATTGAAGGCTTAGAAAGAGGCATGCGCTTGCTCAGTAAATGACCCTGCTGGCACTTCCGGTTAAACTCAGGCGCCAGGTCCAGCGCTAGCGATTAGCAGTCACACATAAGTAATCACTCTTCACAATCATCATGAGCAGTGGCTGCTAATTCGCCAGTAATAAATATTTTTTAAGCGTACGCACCAAGACCCGTCTCGACAATGGTTTTACCAAAAATCCTGCACATTTCACGCGTTCTGCGAGACCTGACTGGTATTCAAAAGACTTATCAATCAACATGATCACCGAAGTCTTCAGACCATCGTTTTGCTTTTTGAGCGCATCACATAGACGATAAGGGTCGATATTTGGTGTTGAGGTGTTAATTAACGTCAACGCATGCTGATTATTTCTATCTAGCAACAATGCGCTGCGTTCGTCCGAGGCCAGTGTGACTGTATAACCGTACGGATCCATCACAGCTGCGACATATTCACGAAACTGCGTATCTTTGTCGATCACCAGAATGCCTCCCTTGGCCACCGGTTGTTTACGCATGCGCTCATAAACCCCAGGGTCAGTCAGGTCAAAATCAAGGCGTTTAGCACGTCGGCGCTCTTGGACAGACAGTGGCGTATTCGCACCCAGAGTCGTCAGCAATAACTCGCGGCGACTTACCAGGTCATCGAGAACGTTGAAAATTTTGCGCCACCGGATAGGTTTAGACATGGTCTGATAAGGCAGTTCCACGTCAGTTTTACCAATTAACAACACTGGCTGTACATCACCTGGATTTAAATCTGATAGAGTCGCCAAAGCAGATAATTGCTCTGCATTAACAATAAATAGATCGGGATCCTGTACAGACCCTGGTTTCAAGCACGAATAGCTATACCCTTTCTCTCGTGCTACTGCAAGCACAGCGAAAAAAGTCTCTTCCTCTTTGGGGGAAAATCCAAGCAGTCGGATCGCGATCGTTGGAGTTTTTTGTGACATCGTTTATCCATCTACTTATTACAGCTACAATAGCTGTCAAACGTACGGAAGAATACATTGAAATTATGTACGCCTGACGAAATAATTGCAAAATACCATTACATTTCAACCAAAACAACAGATTTCTATTTGCATGGCCACTAAAAAAAATACTTCCCCATCCGACTATAGCGAATCGTCTATCCGCGTCTTAAAGGGCCTGGAACCGGTCAAACAAAGACCGGGCATGTATACCCGAACCGAAAACCCCTTACATATTATTCAAGAGGTGATCGATAATGCCTCAGATGAGGCCTTGGGTGGCCATTGTAAGAACATTCTGGTCACACTTAATGCCGACAGCAGCGTCACAGTCGAAGATGACGGCCGCGGCATTCCGGTCGGCTTACATCCGGAAGAAGGGGTGCCAACTGTCGAGATCGTGTTTACCCGCTTACATGCCGGGGGTAAATTTGACAAGGGTTCAGGTGGCGCCTACGCTTTCTCTGGCGGTCTACACGGCGTGGGCGTATCGGTAACTAATGCGCTTTCCAAACGCTTGGAAATTACGGTTTGGCGTGAAGCAGGTATGCATCAACTCACATTTTCTGATGGTGATGTGATTGAGCCTTTGCGTAGTCAAGCTTTAGGCCGCGGTGACAAAAAGAACGGTACCCGCGTCACTATTTGGCCAGACGCGAAATATTTTGATTCAGCGAACATTCCATTCGCAGAATTACAACGCCTGTTACGATCGAAAGCCGTTTTATTGCCAGGCGTCAAGGTCACATTGAGCAATGCCAAAACTGGCGAAAGTCAAACCTGGCAATATGATCAAGGCTTGCGTGGCTACCTGACAGAAGCGCTGGCACATTCCTCCCATGGTGAACCGCTGATCCCTTTATTTGAAGGTGAACAGTTCGCCAACTCGGACAGCGATGGTTTTGCTGAGGGCGAAGGCGCTTCCTGGGTAGTTGCCTGGACTGAAGAAGGCAATGTCGTCCGAGAGTCCTATGTGAACCTGATTCCAACGCCTGCTGGTGGCACCCATGAATCCGGCTTACGTGAGGGTTTATTTGGTGCGGTAAAGAGTTTTGCAGAAATGCACTCACTTTTGCCTAAAGGCGTCAAACTATTGCCCGAAGACGTCTTTGCACGCGTTTCTTTTGTTCTGTCGGCCAAAGTGCTGGACCCACAGTTCCAAGGGCAAATCAAAGAGCGTCTTAATTCACGCGATGCGGTCCGATTGGTTTCTTCGTTTACAAAACCACCATTGGAATTGTGGCTAAACTCGCACGTTGAATACGGTAAAAAACTGGCAGAACTGGTCATCAAGCAAGCGCAATCGCGGCTGCGCTCAGCGCAAAAAGTTGAAAAGAAAAAATCATCTGGTGTCGCAGTTTTGCCTGGAAAACTCACTGATTGTGAATCCAGCGATATCACACGCAATGAAATTTTCCTGGTGGAAGGTGACTCAGCGGGTGGATCGGCAAAAATGGGACGCGATAAAGAATTTCAGGCCATTTTGCCATTACGCGGCAAGGTATTGAATTCCTGGGAGTCCGAAAGAGACCGCCTATTTGCCAATAACGAAATTCATGACATTGCAGTGGCAATCGGTGTCGATCCACACGGCCCGAAAGATAGCCCTGATCTCAGTAACTTGCGTTACGGCAAAATTTGCATCCTGTCAGATGCTGACGTTGATGGTTCCCATATTCAGGTACTGTTATTAACACTGTTTTTCAAACATTTCCCGCAACTGATCGCTCGCGGTCACATTTGTGTTGCCCGTCCACCATTGTTCCGCGTTGACGCCCCAGCACGTGGCAAAAAACCTGCACAAAAAATCTATGCACTCGATGCCGGCGAACTGGCTGCCATTGAAGATAAATTGCGTAAAGATGGCGTTAAAGATGGTGCGTGGGCAATATCCCGCTTTAAAGGTTTGGGCGAAATGAATGCGTCCCAATTGTGGGAAACCACCATGAATCCAGATACCCGACGGTTGCTGCCAGTATCACTCGGTGAGTTCGACCAGGATTTCTCTGAAGCACGCTTCAATATGCTGATGGGTAAAGGCGAAGCTGCGGCACGACGATCATGGATAGAAGAACACGGAAATGCGGTTGAAGCCGATATCTGATCGTGAATAATCGTGACATTTCGCGATATTTCTATCAAGAGTGCACGACATTGAACTTCATGCACGCAAAACCATTGAAGAACTTTGACGATTTTTGACTATCTTTGACGATCATTCAAGTCCACTGAATTAAGTTTTAAAAAATTAAACACTATGAGCGAACAAGCGAATTTATTTGAACAAGTGCCACCACCCAATGATGGTGAAGCGCTGACGCTGGCGACTTTTGCCGAGCGAGCATATTTGGACTACGCGATATCAGTCGTCAAAGGGCGTGCCCTGCCCGATGTCTGCGATGGCCAGAAACCAGTACAACGCCGTATCCTGTATGCGATGAATGAACTCGGTTTGAATTCTAGCGCTAAACCACGCAAATCAGCGGCGGTTGTTGGTGATGTACTTGGTAAGCTACATCCACATGGCGATCAGTCGGTGTATGACGCACTGGTGAGGATGGCGCAGGATTTTTCTTTACGTTATCCACTGATTGATGGCCAGGGTAACTTCGGCTCACGTGACGGTGATGGTGCGGCAGCAATGCGATATACCGAAGCACGCCTGACGCCGATTTCTAGATTGTTGATGGATGAAATTGATCAGGGTACCGTTGATTTCCAGCCTAATTACGATGGCACCACCGAAGAACCAAAATTGTTACCTAGCCGCCTGCCATTTGTATTATTAAATGGCGCATCAGGCATTGCGGTAGGTTTGGCCACAGAAATTCCATCCCATAATTTAACCGAGGTTGCCAAAGCGGCCGTTGCCTTAATCCGTAACCCGGCTTTAAAACATGCTGAGTTGATGGAAATGATTCCGGGCCCGGATTTCCCCGGTGGCGGTCAGATTATCACTCCCGCCGCGGCAATTGCTGACATGTATGCGGCAGGCCGCGGCAGTATGAAGGTACGCGCGCGCTGGAAAATCGAAGAAATGGCACGCGGTCAGTGGCAAGCTGTCGTGACGGAACTACCGCCAGGTACGTCGTCACAAAAAGTACTGGAAGAAATTGAAGAGCTGACCAACCCTAAAATTAAGGCTGGTAAAAAAACATTGTCGCCTGAACAGATCTCTTTAAAACAAGTGATTCTATCTGTACTTGATACCGTCCGTGATGAATCAGGTAAAGATGCGCCAGTGCGCCTGGTCTTGGAGCCAAAATCCAAAAACCAGGATCAGGCCGAGTTCATGCAAATGTTACTGGCACATACCTCACTAGAAACATCAGCATCCATCAACCTGGTGATGATAGGTGGCGATGGACGTCCTCGCCAAAAAGGCCTGTTAGATATCCTGAATGAATGGATTGCTTTCCGCTTTACAACGGTCACCCGTCGTACGCAATTCCGCCTGAAAAAAGTCGATGACCGGATTCATATTTTAGAAGGTCGGGAAGCGATATTACTCAATATCGATGAGGTCATCCGTATCATTCGCGAATCAGACGAACCGAAACCAGCGTTGATACAAGCGTTTAAACTTTCTGATCGCCAGGCTGAGGACATCTTAGAGATACGTCTGCGTCAATTGGCCCGTCTGGAAACAATTAAGATTCAACAGGAACTGGCTGAGTTACGTAAAGAAAAAGCGACCTTGCATGATTTGCTCGATAACCCGGCATCGATGAAAAAAATGCTGATCAAAGAGATCGATGCTGATGCGAAACAATTTGGTGATGCTCGTCGTACAGTCATCGAAGAAGCTGCACGTGCATCTGTTGAGCAGAAAGTTATTGATGAACCAGTTACCGTTGTCATCTCAGAAAAGGGTTGGGTACGCGCACGTACTGGTCATGGTCACGAAGCAGCGCAATTTACCTTCAAAGCTGGCGATAGTTTGTATGGCACATTTGAGTGCCGTACAGTCGATAATTTGCTGGTATTTGGCTCCAACGGCAGAGTTTACTCTGTCGCCGTTTCTGCCCTCCCGGGCGCGCGTGGAGATGGGGTGCCGATCACCACACTCATCGACTTAGCCACTGGATCCAAGATTTTGCACTACTTCGCTGGCAACAACGATATTGGCTTATTGTTGGCATCGACTGCGGGTTATGGCTTTACTGCAAAAGTTGGCGATATGGTAGGACGTATGAAGGCAGGTAAAGCCTTCATGACGTTGGACGAGACTGACTTGCCATTGCCGCCGGCCGTGATTAGTGATGATGCAAGTGCGATCGCATGCTTATCTGAAAAAGGCCGCTTGCTAGTTTTTGGCTTGGCAGAAATCAAACAATTATCGAGCGGCGGACGCGGCGTTATTTTGATGGAACTTGAAGATAAAGAAAGCCTGCTTGCAGCCCAGGCAATCAGTCAAAAAGGTGTCAAAGTGTCGGGTATAGGGCGAGGTGGAAAACCGCAAGAAATCAACCTGAGTGCTAATGCCTTAAGTTTTCACATCAATAAGCGAGCACGTAAGGGTAAGGCCTTGGAAGCAAAAATTAAAGCATCTGGTTTACAGAAGACAAATTAAGCATTTAGCCAATATCAATTGTCCATTCTTGTTCTTTTGTCTCATAAAAAAGCCTGAAATTAATTTCAGGCTTTTTTTACATTCACATCCCCATTCCCATTCCCATGCATTAAGCCAAAGTAATTCGATTTCTTCCACTTTGCTTAGAAACATACATCGCAGCATCGGCGACTTCAAACAACTCGTCGGCATCTGTCGTCGCTTCAATATCCGCAACACCGCCAGAAAATGTCACTGAGAATTCAATATCGTCCGAGTGCTGACGAATCTTGGCAAATGCTAAGCGCACCTGGTCAAGCACTCTGCGGGCGGTAGTTGCCGTCGTATCCGGGAAAATAATCGCAAATTCTTCACCACCATAGCGACCAACAATATCACTTCTTCGCAAACGTTGGCGCAACAGACGTGCCAGTGTTCTTAACACCTGATCACCGGTCGCATGACCATAGCTATCGTTGATTTGCTTGAAGTTATCCAAATCAATCATGGCTAAAGCAAGATGTGCCCCATTGCGCCCAGCCTGTAAGATTTCAGAAGCCAACTGTTCTTTGATGGCGGTATGGTTATATAACCCAGTCAAGCCATCACGCATGATCAGTGCTCGTAAAGAACGATAACGTTCTGCGCGCGTCGACAACGACGAGATCAAATATTCTGGTGCAACTGGTTTGGTAATGAAGTCATCAGCACCTGCACGAACTGCATCAAGTTGCTTCGTTAAATCAGCTTCACTTGACAGAAAAACGATAGGTACATCCACATACGAATTGTCCTGACGTATTAAATGCGACAATTCGACACCACTACATACCGGCATATACACATCGAGCAGCAATAACTCAGGGCGGAAATCGGTCATCACCGATAAAATTTGCGATGGATCATCCAGCAAACGCACGTTCATGCCAGCATCGCGCAAAATCGCGCCGTAAAATTTTGACGTTACGGTATCGTCGTCAACAATCAAAATCCGATAGCCTTTGTATTCACCCCGATGCAAGATATTGTCGATTCGTTCAGTGACGGCAACAACATCCAGAGGTTTAGTAAAGTATCCATCGCCTTTCGCACGGACGGCGAGCAAACGAGATTCAAAACTACTTGATTTTGAAACAAAAATAGTCGGAATACGCAGACGTTGTAGTTGTTCAATTTTCTTTATTTCGTCGACACCAGCAATTTTTCCTTCAGGAAAACTCAATTCGATCACGATCACGTCTGGTCTGCGCGTAGCTACGGCAACCGCCAACTCTTTCAGTTGCGGAATCCGCCTCACTTCGTAACCAAAATGCTCCAACTGGGTTGTAATCGCTTGCTGTTGTTCATTGTCCTCATCAACGAGGTAAATGAGACTTGTAGTGTGGTTGATTGATTCAAACTCAGGGTCGTCTTCCGGTTCTTCCGCCTCGTGTGTTGCCATTTTAGCCAATCGGCCACGAGTTGAAATAAAATACACACGAAGGTCATTGGCGAACTTCTTCAGATCTTCGGCCGTCGGCGAAGCCGCCGTCAACCAAGGTTTGAGTTGCTGCTCAAACACCCGGGCCTGCTCCCCTAACTCGATAAATCCAAATGTCCCTGCAGATCCGGCCATGGTGTGCAGATGCCGGTGCAGAACATTTAATGCTTCTTTATTTGCGGGATCATGCTGAAAAGCAGCTAATGCATCAATAATTTCATCGAATTTCGAGGGTAATTTTTGCAAAAAAACGGCCTCAAGAGCGCGTAATTTTTCTTGCAAACTGTCATTTTTCTCAGACATCTATATCCTTTCCTGCCAAAGTTTCAACACTTGTGTTGACAACTCCATAGGATCAAATGGTTTGGCGATAACACCTACCGCGCCCAAAGATTTGTAATAATCCAACTCTGACGACTGCACTTTTGCTGTCATGAATACCACCGGGGTCGTTGCGGTTGTTGGAAGTTTGCGTAATTCGGCTAGTGTGGTGGGTCCGTCCATATTTGGCATCATGACATCGAGCAATAATAAATCCGGGACGAAGCCAGATTGTATTTCTGCCAGAGCAAGTGCTCCTGAGCTGCATGTTTTCAAAGAGAATCCACCAACAACCTCTAAAGCAATCTGCGCCACAGTTTGAATATCTGGATCATCCTCAACATACAAAATATTGGCTAAGTTTGCTGATGTCATTGTTACTCCCCAAACATAAATGTCGAATTGATCTGGTCAGGATAAATCAAGACTGATCCCAAAACAACCGAAAACCTACAGCTACAGTCAAAAAATTACCGTAAAACGTCAAATTTGCACGCATGAATTCAGCTTGTGAATCAGCTTGTGAATCAGCTTGTGAATCGACGTACAAATCAACGTGCAAATCAACGTGCAAATCAAATTGCGATAGCGCCAGCAAAAAAAGTGTTGCTGACGTATTTCAATTGACCGCGGTCACTTCAATGAAAAGTCAACACGGTTTGGCTTGCCTTGATCTTTGATACCACTGCTATCGAGCTTGGGGGCAATCAAAAATAGTCTGTCTCGGTCTACTTTTCCGGTATTTTCAAGATAATCACGTACGACGTCTTCTCGCTTTTGGGCTAGCACACGTAAATCATCCGCAGATACCGGCAAATTTTTAAGAATCAAGGCTTCCGCCTCTGCTGCAGGTAAAGTTTTTGCAATACCAATGAAATTTCGAGGTTTATCAAATTTTTCAGATTGATAGACGATTTGCAAATATCTATTTCTGTCTTCAGCAGACAATTCAACATCTGCAGACTTAATGCTTCTGTCCTTCTGACGCACTTCTCGCCATTTTGCCTCACGCATTTTGGTCTCCAGGAGGTTTCTCCGGACACCGTCACTATCGCTTTCTGGATCAACACGGCCAATAATATCTAACTTTAATCCAGATCGATTATTTAGTGCTTTTGCCAGATTATCTAATTTCTCAGTCGCAGCGGACGGCAATACGGCGAGACCAGGATTAAATTCAACATAGGCTAATTGTTCACTGCCACCAAACATGGAACCAATTAATGCAAAGGGTGAAGTCACAGCTTTCGTGATCAGATTAACAAAAACCTTGAAGATAATACCGCCCACTGAGAATTGCGGATCACTCAGCGACCCGGAGATAGGCAAATTAATCGCAATTCGTCCCTGGTTATCGCGGAGTAAGGCAACCGCAAGCATGACTGGCAGTTTGGTCACATTGGGACCGTCGACATGCTCACCAAATGTAAGCTGATCGAGGGTGACGGAATTATCCGCCTTCAAGTGTTGATTCTCGACGTGATAGCTCACCTGCATCGACAGCTTTCCTTTTTCAATCGGATAGCCCGCATATTTCGCTGAATAGGGTGTCAAGCGAGTCAGCTCTAAACCATTCGTACTACCAGTAATATCCAGGTAGATAGGCGATGCAAGAGGATTGACCACACCGGAGATTAACAAGGGGGCATCATTATCCACCGTACCATGTAATTCCAGATTCGCGGCTTGCGAATTATCTGATGCGATCAAACCAATATTTCCGCTGATGTTGGTCAAATTCGCATGATAATTTGGCTTGATAAAGTTATCGGTAAAGTTGATGTTACCGCCATGCAGCTCTGTCTGAGCGATGCGGATAATCATCGGCGGCGCATCTTTGGGAACACGAGGAGAAGTACTCGCCGTCGATGCCGACGTCGCCTGAACCACGGCAACAGGAACGCTTGTCGTCACATGTTCGATAACCGGATTAGTCGCGATGATCGCAGTGGCACCAACGGTGGTACCAGCGATGGCACCAGTGGAGGCCACGGCGGGTCCATTAGTAGTAACTGACTGCGGTGTATCTTTTACAACAATATCTTGCAAGTTCAGTTTAGCTTTGTCTGATAAAACCAGTCGTGCGAAGAAATCATTCAAACTCAATTTTTTTAAGTCGAATACGTCCTGTGCTCCACCTATCTTGGTACTGATACCGTCGAGAGCAATGGCCTTCCATTCAAGAAAATCTTCATCACTACCATTTTGATAAATTTTAAAATCATTGAGATTAAAGTTACCGTTATAAGCCACCTGCCTCTCATTTTCTAACACATTGTTGATCGCGAGTTTCCCCTTAGCGCTCACATTACCTTTCGTAATTTCAACATTTAAGAAACGTGAAAAATAAGGGTAAAACGCTGCAACCGGCACATTCTGCGTATCTAGCGCCACACTGAGTTGCTTCAATTTCGGTGTCGCCTGTGCGGTAAAATTGAATTGCCCTTTACGACCAAAATGCGATTTCAAACTCATATTGAAAGGCTGAGACAGGTCACTATTCAATTGGCTGATATTGAAATTAATTGCATTCACATTGAGTTTAACGGCCGGGCTCACGGAGGCATCGCCAAATGCCAATGCGCTGTCTTTAAGATCAAATTGACCAACTTTGATCGTCCATGGAGCCTCTTTTGTTTGACCTACCGGTTGATTAACTGCATTGGTCGTTGGTTGCGAACCAGACGACATCCAATGTTGCAATCCAAAAATTGCCTGTTTATCGCGGCGTATATCGGCATTCATACCGCTAAAAATTACACTTGGCAATGTCACCACACGATTTTGAGTATCGATTGCCACTTGATCGATTTTCAGCGTCTCGATACTGACACTACCGTCGTCAGATTTGCCTTGAAGTCGACCATGATTGACATCGAGCGACAATTCACTCAATAGTAACTGCGCCGGACTAAAATTCAGATGCGTATTGGCATTGAGTTTGCCCGTCAGATTGGCGTGTAAAAAAGGTGAAACAAAATTTTGATAGTGCGATAAATCAATGTCATTCAAAATCAGCTTGCCTTGCAAGGTACCAGTTAAGGCTTGAAGATCGCCTTCAAAATTGACACCTTCATCGACGTTGGTCACTAAGCTTAATTTGACTGGCGCAGCTGGTGCATCTTTAGCGCTGCTAATTTCATGTACTTGCAATTCAAAATTTTGCAATTCCAAAGTCTGCTCAGGCGCTGCATGCAATGCATCAGATACGTGGATTGCGCCTTGCTGAATTTGCAAATTGTGAATGTTTATCAGCGGAAAAGAGTCGGTACGAGGAGCCGTTTGCTTATTTTCAGACGACGCTATCACGGCATTTTTTTGATTCGTTTTTTTCTGTTCCGGTGTACTTAAATTGGCCCAATTAAAGCCATTATTTTTCGAAAAATCGACCCATACCTGAGGTGAAGTCAAACTTAATTGCGTCAGTTCAGTGGCTGCAGTCATGACATTCATTTGCTTAATTTGCGCATGCAAATCAGCAAATTTCAATAAATCAGACGCATGACCATCCTTAATATCAACATTTTGCAAATGAAAATCACCGCTCAACAAAATTTGTGCTTGCGGTTCGCGTTTAAAGTTCAAATCAAGTTTGGTACTTAAATTGGCGCGTGCGATTTGAATAGGCAGAGCTGCTGGTAGATAGGCGACATATTGCGCCAGATCGAGTTGCTCCAAATCGAGCGCCAACGCCGTGTCCAGGCTTTGCGAAAAAGGTTTAGCGCGCGCATTGAGCGCAAAACTTGCACCATTAATACGACCCGAAAGTTTAGGATCAACAAAGCTATTAATGGCCTTAGGAAAATTAGAAATAAACGGAACACCTAGTTGCAACTCAGTGACTTTAAAGTTTTTTGCTAAAACACTGTCGTCCAAAGTAATAGCGCTGTCTTTGAGCTGAATGTTCGCCATCGCAAATCGAAACGGCGAATCGCTTTTAGGCATCGCCGCAATTTTGTCGAGGACATCTGAAAAATTATAAGTGCCCTTACCATTGGCACTGAGACGGGCAAGGTGTAAATCTGCAGCGGTAAGCTCGAGTTCATTGAGCACTAAAGCCTGATGGAAAATCGAACTCAACGACACGTTGATGCGCAATTGTTTCACACTCAAGGCAACCGATTTTTGATCTGCTTCAAACAAGCGCAAACCATCTACCGTCAACGCGAGTTGAAATGGCGAAAAATGGATCTCGTCGATTTCTAATTTACGGCCAATTTGTGCCTGCGTTTGCTCCGCAGCGACACGTTTGACGTAACCCGGTAAAAAAGCCCAACTAGTCACTGCAAGTAGCAAGACTAACGCAACAAATCCGCTCACCCATCGCGAAAGATGCCAACGTCGCCAAAATGAGGTGAGAATATTTTTTTCAGATATGGATGTTGTCGCAGTCACAATGTACCTCGTTGCTTGGTCAAAGCGTATTTTAAATTTACTAACATCCTAATTATACGTCTCAACTCAACATAAAAAAAACTAACCCCGCAACAGCGGGGTTAATAAATGTGAAACGAAGTAGCATGTTCACGATCACACAGACTTGAAAAATTTCCCTCCAACAATTTTCATCTGTGCAGGGTTACCACCAATAAAATATGCGAGATCAGCGGGGCGGTCGATTTTCCACAAAACAAAATCAGCAGCCTTACCCAATTCCAACGTACCTACTTCTTTTGCGATGCCCAAAGCCCTTGCCGCATGACAAGTTGTTCCTTGCAAAGCTTCCAATGGCGTCATGCGAAAAATTGTACAAGCCATATTCATGGTCAATAAAAGAGATGTCATGGGTGAGGTTCCCGGATTGCAGTCTGTTGCCAATGCAATCGGTACGCCAGCCGCTCTCAGTGCAACAAGCGGTGGATATTTGGTTTCACGCAAAAAGTAAAATGCTCCTGGCAATAACACGGCAACGGTACCATGCTCCGCCATCGCTGCAATACCATCATCGGACAGATACTCCAGGTGATCAGCTGACAAGCCTTGATAGCGGGCAGTCAACGCTGCACCGCCTTGATCCGACAATTGCTCTGCGTGTAATTTAACTGGCAACCCCAATGCATGTGCAGCTTGAAAAACACGTTCAGTTTGTGCTGGCGTAAAGCCGATTTTTTCACAGAAAACGTCCACAGCATCGACCAATCCTTCGGCAACCAAGGCTGGCATCATCACCTCACATACCAGGGTGATGTAGTCGTCTGCACGGCCCGCATACTCTGGCGGCAATGCATGCGCCCCTAAAAATGTGGTTTTAATCCGTACCGGAAATTCACGTCCGATACGACGTGCGACACGTAAAATTCTTGCTTCAGTTTCCAGATCGAGGCCGTAGCCAGATTTAATCTCTAGCGTCGTCACGCCCTCTGCAAGAAGATTCTGCAAACGAGGCAAGCAAGCATGTAGAAGTTCTTCTTCGTTCGCTGCACGTGTCGCAGTTACCGTTGAAATAATCCCACCGCCTTGTCGTGCGATTTCTTCATACGCAACGCCATTTAAGCGCGCTTCAAATTCGTTACTCCGATTACCGGCATAGACTAAATGTGTATGACAATCAATCAAACCTGGTGTCATCCAACAACCTTCACCATCGTGCACTGCATCCGCTGTGAAGGATGCGGGGAAATCAATTGCGGTACCCATCCAGGCAATTTTACCGTCACGAACGGCAATAATGGCATCGCGTATCTCGCCGTATCCATCGACCATTGTTGCCAGATGCAGGTTTTTCCATACGCTATCAAAATGCAGCATCAGCTTTGTCCCCTATTCAAAAAATGAACGCGAATCAAATACAAAATAGCATCTTCGTCGGCATTAAACTCTAAGGCGATCCCTTCGTGTTCATGGCGCTCTTCAAACAGACAAAGATCACCAGCCAACACCTGCTCATCTGTTGCCAGACGAGCGGTGCCCTTGGCGCAATAGAGCAGCAATTGTTGTGCATCTTTGGCATCAAAAAAATGTACGCCGGCCGTTAATCTTTGGACATAATGCGTGCAGACATCACGGCGAGTCATCATGTTCAGGTCAAGTACAGTATCGTCAATTAATTCGGCGTTAATTGCTACCTCACCCGAAAAACTATAAGGCGGCGACGTCTGCGTTAATTGCACACTTGCCATTGGCGTTTGTTCACCATCGTCAGTATGTAAAATTAATCCTGCACCCGATAAGATTGATAAGGTTCTATCTATCCGGGGAAAATGCGAAAATGGACCATCCTGCTTCACCTCAGCAGTACTCAGGCGCCAGATAAAACTATCCAGCAGTGCTCCTGCAGGAAAGATTGCCAGCTCAGTCGTACTGCCACCGCCATTTTTCCACGGCATGGTTTGATAGTCTTGCTGAGTCCATTTACGCATATTCACCGTCATCAGAGAAATTTAAAACCCGGGGTTATGTCAGCTACTTAAGCTAGATACTTAAGATAAATACTTAAGCTAGCTACTTAAGCTAGATACAAGTGTTGATACAAGTGCTGACATTGTGCGCTCAATACGCCTGATACGACGAGGTCCTTTGCTGCCTCTATATCAGGGGCAAAGAAGCGGTCTTTATCATAAAACGCGACTTTTCCACGCAGGACTTGATGCACCTGAGTCAGCATTGCTGACGTTTTGAGTGGTGCATGGAAATCAACACCCTGTGCCGCAGCCAACAATTCAATCCCGACGATGGTGGCAGTATTGTGCGCCATTTCATGTAAACGACGTGCACCAAAAGTCGCCATACTGACGTGATCTTCCTGATTTGCCGATGTCGGAATGGTGTCAACGCTCGACGGGTGAGCATGGGATTTATTTTCCGACGCCAATGCTGCGGCAGTCACGTGAGCAATCATGAAGCCGGAATTCAAACCTGACGATGGCACCAGAAACGGTGGCAAACCAGAGATAGAAGCATCGATCAACAACGCAATACGACGTTCAGAAATCGAGCCGATTTCTGCGATAGCCAATGCCAGTGTGTCAGCCGCAAAGGCTACAGGTTCAGCGTGGAAATTACCCCCTGATATCACTTCACCCGTTTCAACGAACACCAATGGATTATCGGTCACGGCATTTGCTTCAATTAACAAAGTGCGCGCCGCGTTGTTGATGATGTCGAGACAAGCACCCATTACTTGTGGCTGGCAACGTAAGCAATATGGATCTTGTACGCGCTCGTCGTTGACCAAATGTGACAAGCGAATTTCGCTGCCCTTCAGCAAATCACGATAAATCGCTGCTGTCGCGATTTGACCTGGTTGACCGCGGCTAGCGTGAATGCGGGCATCAAACGGTGCATCACTACCCTTTGCAGCGTCGACTGATAAAGCGCCCGTGATGGTTGCAGCTTCGAGTAGGCGCTCTGCTAAAAACAATCCATTCAATGCAAGTGCCGTTGATACTTGAGTACCGTTAATCAGCGCCAATCCTTCTTTTGCAGCCAGTACCACAGGTGTGATACCGGCTTTGGCAAGTGCCTCTTTCGCTGGTACCAGCTGACCATCAACACGTACCTCGCCCTCCCCCAATAACGCCAACGTCATGTGTGACAATGGCGCCAGATCGCCGGATGCGCCGACAGAGCCTTTGACAGGGATGGCTGGCATGATGCCGGCATTGTACATGGCGATCATGCTGTCGATGACCGAAGCTCGGATACCAGAAAAACCACGCGCCAGGCTGGCGATTTTCATGGCCAAAATCAGGCGTACCACCTCATCTGAAATCAATTCACCGGAACCGACTGAATGCGACAAAATGAGATTACGCTGCAACAGCTCTAATTGCTCGTCAGGGATTCTCGTCTTGGCTAACTTACCAAATCCAGTGTTAATACCGTAAGCGGCATCACCTTTGGCAACGATTTTATGGATGGTATCTGCGGCAGCATTGATACCGTCATATGCAGACGAAATCAGCTTTAAAGGCTGTGGATACTGCCAGATCGCTCGCAGATCAGATAAGCTAAATTCACCAGGTTTAATGTCAAAATGGTTTGTCATTCTATTTCTCTCTTTGTTTTTCTATTGTCAACGATGAAGATGTCTTTCGATACGAAATGCACCCAATTTCCGTTGAGGCAATTTATTTAATCATCGGCAATTGTAAGCCTTCACGCTTCGCGCAAGCCACCGCTTGCTCGTAGCCCGCATCGGCATGACGCATAACACCAGAACCGCAGTCATTAACTAACACTCGCGCCAAACGTTTGGCTGCAGCGTCAGTACCATCAGCGACAATCACCATACCTGAATGCTGTGAATACCCCATGCCAACGCCACCACCGTGGTGTAATGATACCCAGCTCGCACCACCCGCCGTGTTCAGGAGTGCATTCAACAATGGCCAATCGGACACAGCATCGGTACCATCTTTCATACCTTCTGTTTCGCGATTTGGGCTTGCTACAGAGCCGGTATCCAGATGATCGCGACCAATCACGATTGGGGCTTTAAGTTCGCCATTTTTAACCATTTCGTTAAATGCCAGTCCAGCGATATGGCGCTCGCCTAAACCTAACCAGCAAATACGCGCTGGCAAACCTTGGAACGCAATCCGTTCGCTGGCCATGTCCAACCATTTGTGGACACCTTTATTGTGCGGAAACAGTTCTTTGATTTTGGCATCGGTTTTACGAATATCTTCCGGATCACCAGATAACGCGACCCAGCGGAATGGGCCTTTACCATCACAAAACAACGGACGAATATAGGCCGGTACGAAACCTGGAAAATCAAACGCATTTTTGACGCCAGTATCAAACGCAACCTGACGGATGTTATTACCATAATCTACCGTTGGAATGCCCATTGCATGGAAATCCAACAGTGCTTGCACATGCACCGCGCAAGCCTGTGCGGCATCCGCAGTCAATTTGGCATGTTGACTGGCGTCATGTTGCGCTGCTTTCCATTGCTCAACGCTCCAACCAATCGGCAGATAACCGTTGATTAAGTCATGAGCGGAAGTCTGGTCGGTGACCAGATCTGGCTTCATACCACCCGCTTTCGCACGTTTGACCAGTTCCGGCAAAATTTCTGCGGCGTTGCCAAGCAATGCAATCGAGACCGCTTCTTTGCGATCACAATGATGCTTGATCAATGCGAGTGCGTCATCCAGATCTTGGGCTTGTTTATCGACATAGCGGGTACGCAGACGGAAATCAATGCTGCTTTGTTGGCATTCGATATTCAATGAAACAGCACCTGCAAAACTCGCTGCTAACGGCTGTGCGCCGCCCATACCACCTAAACCAGCAGTCAGAATCCAGCGACCGCCCCAATCACCGTTGAAGTGCTGACGACCGGCTTCTGCGAAAGTTTCATAGGTACCTTGAACAATGCCTTGGGTGCCGATATAAATCCAGCTACCTGCAGTCATTTGGCCATACATGAACAAACCTTTGCGGTCGAGTTCATTAAAATGTTCCCAATTCGCCCATTTTGGTACTAAGTTTGAATTGGCGATCAACACGCGTGGTGCATCTTCGTGGGTTTTAAACACACCAACAGGTTTACCTGACTGAATAAGCAAGGTTTCATCTTCGCCCAATTCTTTCAACGATGCCAGAATCTGATCAAAACATTCCCAATTACGTGCCGCCCGGCCGATGCCACCATAGACGACCAGATGTTTAGGATTTTCAGCGACGGCTGGATCAAGATTATTTTGAATCATCCGGTAAGCCGCTTCGGCAACCCAGGTTTTGCACACTTTGTCAGCGCCGGTTGGTGCATGAATTACGCGACTGGCATCCCAGCGAGCATCGTTTTGAAGATTATTTGTCATGTTGTCTCTCTCCTGGTCTTACGTCAATAACTACGATCGAAATCAAATGCAGGGCCAAACTAAGCGATCAAGGAGATTAAAGGAACCAATGGAACTTGCCTTTTTCTTGAACACATCGTGTCGTCAGCACTGCCAACCTATGGGAAGAAATTTTAAGTTGTATATACAACTTTTGCAAGCGGATTTTTAATGAGACAATATGCCGGCTATTTCAATAGGATAATCGTGTCAAAAGTTCAATCACCCTCACCCGCCTTCCAGACTATTAAAGACTATCTGCTCAAGGAGATTCAGGCTGGCACCTGGAAAGAAGGCGATGCCATTCCTTCGGAAGCGATGCTTGCTGAGCAATTTAGTGTGTCCCGTATGACGGTCAACCGTGCGGTACGTGAATTGACCAGCGAGCAGATTTTGAACCGTATACAAGGTTCAGGTACCTATGTTGCCCAACAAAAGTATCAAGCAACCTTGGTTGAAATTAAAAGTATTGCCGAAGAAATTCGGTTACGCGGCCATATTCACCGCAGTGAATTGCACTTATTAAAAGAAATTCCCGCTTCTGAGCAACTTGCACAAGAATTTAATGTCAAAGCAGGACATCGTTTATTTCATTCGGTCATTGTGCATTTCGAAAACGAAATGGCAATTCAAGTCGAAGATCGATGGGTAAATTCCAGCGTCACGCCAGAGTATTTATTACAGGATTTCAGCAGCATGACCCCTAATGAATATCTGGTGGCGGTAGCACCATTGCAGGGCGTGGATTACAGTATTGAAGCCTTAATGCCGACCAAACATGTCGCAGAGATGCTGCGTATTACAAGCAAAGAAGCATGTCTGGTTTTACATAGAAAAACCCGATCTCAAGGGAAAATCGCCACGATTGTCACTATGTGGCACCCCGGACAACGCTATCAGTTTGCAGGAAGTTTTTAAGGGAATAGTGAGATTGCCACGCAAGGTCACGGAACATCAACAACTGGTAACAATCGAAATACCGCCAACACGTTAAAATAGGCAAGTCAGGTCTCGTTGGCTACATTGATTCATTAAACAAGAAGGAATATCACCATGGCAAAGAAAAATGACCTCGATCCGGAAGCAGAAACACTGATCGCCTGGTGTATTGAAGTAGAAGGTTTTCTCGTCGCGGGCGGCGCCACCGTAGCGCAAGCGCAAGACCACATTGAAGAACAAATCGAATGGTTTACTGACTTGTTTTTTGATGGCCTTACGCCAGAAGAAGCCGCTAAAGAAGCTTTGGCTTAAAAAAATACTTCGGGCATATCTGCCCTTTTCACCACTTGGTTTAAATTACAACATGGTTCGTCGCTTTTTATTTGTTCCCCTTGCCCTACTTTTGTCCAGCCTGTGCGCGTGCTCCAGCAACCGTTCAGCAGGGCTCCAGCATGAAGAATTTGGTGAAACAGGTGTCTTCACGCGCAGCTTTCCGGGCCCGGAACAATCTGCCTGTGAAGCATCGAGACGCGCACTACTGAGTCAAGGCTACGTCATCAGTGAGTGGAAGCCAACCAATATCAAAGGGCGTCGTAAATACCAACACGATGCCGACACCCACGCAGAAATCGAATTTAACGTCGTTTGTGTTGCGGACAGCAAAGGCAGCAATAGCACCACCATGTTTGCCAATGCGATTCGCGACCGCTATTCACTCAAAAAGAGCAACACCTCAGCCAGCATCGGTGTCAGTGCCATAGGCTCGGTCTCATTACCATTTGGTTCAACCGACGATTCATTGGTAAAAGTTGCCAGTGAAACGATCGCTACGGGACAATTTTATAATCAATTTTTTGATTTAGTCGAACGCTATCTGGATGCAACGAAATATCCGAATGAACCCGAAAGCGATAAAAAAGAGGACGCCAATAAACAGGTGACTACCGGTAAGCAGCGCACAACAAGCGGGAACGCCAGCGAACCCTCTGAAACTAACGATGCGATGGGAAACATCGATCCTAAACTGGCTGCGCAAAAAAAAACTGAAAGTAGCAATTAAGCAATGTTCGAAAAGACTATGCAAGCTGATGACTTACAACGCTTATTGACCCTTAAGATGCCCTACGGCAAATATAAGGACAGACTAATCGGCGACCTGCCCGGACATTACCTTGGCTGGTTTGCCCGGGAAGGCTTCCCCAAAGGTGAAATTGGTCGCTTACTAGAGTTGATGTACGAAATCGATCATAACAACTTACGCGATCTGCTCCAACCCTTAAGAAAATAGCAGAAACAAAAAAGCAGCGCCTCAAGAGAGAACGCTGCTTTTTTAAATCCAAGCAACAACGACGATAAGAATTACTTCAGTTCTGTTGTAGCTGCAGCATTTTTAGCCTTCGATCCCGCAGCGGATGCTGGCAAGAATTTCATAGGATCGTTAATACCAGCGGCATAGGCAGTCACCACGCTACGTTTGCGTAAGCAAGATGCACTCAGAACAGTTGCGTCAGCAGCCGAAGAATTGACACAAACCTGTAACTCTTTCACTGCATCGAGCGGAATACCAGCAGCTGCAGCAACGGAAACGATCGATTGTGGGTTAGCACCGCTAGCGACCAGGTTGTCGACGGTTGCTTGCAAATTCGCACTGGTAGTCAACGCATTAAAAATGCCATCAACGGATGTATCAACACCTTCAGCCGATGCAGCAGAAATACCGCCAACTAAAGCCAAACCTACGATTGCACTTTTTAAAAATTTATTCATGGTGTCTCCTCAACATATCGACAAAATTGTCTTGCCCTAAGTAATTTATTTTAATGAAGACTGGTGTAAATAGAAAGCACAGTTTTACAATTAAAAAGAAATAAATCATAGCAATTTCCGTGAGGCAATTATTTGATGCTTTCTTGCAATAAATTACTCCAGAACAACTTTAAAATCTGTTCGCTTTGTGTTTTATTTTTTGCTTCAATTTTGCTTCGTTTTTGATCCGTTTTTAATATCCTCTTCAACCGCTTTTGATGCAATCGAGTTCCTAAAGCGCAGCGCAGCCCAATCCATATCCGCTTAAAAAATTAAACCATAACTTTCTTAGGAGCAAGCACCTGCCCCAATGCTTCTAACTGCGCCAGCACTTTATGGTCGATTTGCAACGCCTGCGCCGCTGGGATCACTAAAGTCGTAATTTGTTTTAATGACGCGTAAGGTAAATCTCGAAGGCGGATCTTGTCTGCGCGTGTCTGTTCAAATGGATGAGTCGCCGCTTCATATAAGATTACTTCATGATCAAGCGAATAGGTTTGTGCCAATTTATCCGTAATAATCTGTAAATGGGCAGGCTCCGTGTCATATCGCTTTAAGGTCAGATCGCCGGCAATCCCGATTTGCCACACCACGAATAAGGAAGTGGGATCAATCACTCGCTGATAAATCATAAACTGCGTCGCTTCCATTGACTGCATGCCGCATGCGCCAGGATCAATGCCCAAATCGGCAACCAGACAATCTAATGCTGAAATACCTGGCTCCATATGAGCCTCGAAGCCTTCGCTGCGCGCATCGGCGATTGCCATATGGGAGATGCAGGCAAATATTCCTGGATGACCATAGAATGCTGCACAAACACGCTTACCTGCGCGAACTTCTCTGAGGATAGTGTCAGCCATCCGTCGATAGGTATCGCGACGGGTTTTGCCATCGACTTTAGAGTCTTCGTAATGATCGTTGAGGCAGATATATTCTTTTGCAATCTCTTTCAACCATTGACGGGTAAAGATGTTGGGCACCGCGGCAATGACGATGTCAAATGACTCGATGTAACTTTTGCTGATCGGTGTCAATTGTCCCGCCATGCGCAGGCCTGTACCGACACATACTAACTGTCCAGATGGTTGATTATTCATAAGAGATGGCGATTTCAGCAAGCTATTCAAATACCGAAACACAATTTCGGCCCTCTGATTTGGATTTATACAGCGCTTTATCCGCACACTCCATCAGCACCTCAAAAGTGCTATTACTTTGGGTATCGATGGTTGCAATGCCAAAACTGGCAGTGAGGGGGAAACGAAAACCGCTAGATTCAGTATCGATCGCAGCGATCGCCAGGCGGCACCGTTCTGCCAGTTGAAATGCAACGTGAGTGTCTGCAGCGGGCATGCAGATCGCAAATTCTTCACCGCCAAGACGCCCGAAAGTATCACCTTTTCGCAAAACTTCTTTCACCGCCAAACAGACGTTACGCAATACCCAATCACCCGTCGGATGTCCGAAATTATCGTTAATGCGTTTAAAGAAATCCATATCAAACAAAATCAGACTAATGGCGTCAGTGCGCCCGGCAACCGCTGCGGCACTGACTGTCATGAAATGACTGCGATTACTGATCTGCGTGAGACCATCTGTTTGCGCGTGTCGCTTGAAGATATTTTTCTGCTGAATCACCTTCCATAACCACACGCCAGACATCAATAGCAAGCTCAGCACCAGGCCAATTAACAACAAAAGGTTTTGGTTGTTTTTCTTCTCAAGTTGCCGTTCAATTGAAAGCAATTTATTTTTTTGTTCAAGCAAACGTACTTGATTTGCTTTATCCTGCATATCGAATTTAACGCGCTGGTATGCAATATTTTTTTGTAATTGCTCGTCTAATAATTTGTTTTTTAGCTCTAAAGCGGCATCATTAAATTCAAAAGCCGCAAGATATTGCCCCTGAGCTCGCTTGAGCTTCGACATCGTTTCGTTCGCTTGCTCAATGAGCAAATAAACTTTAGATTCTTTTGAGTAAGAATAGGCTTGATTTGCATAAAATTCGGCTTGACTCAGATCACCCATAGTCAGATAAACCCGCGCCAGTGCGTTTTCTAATTCAACGAAATAATTGATTCTCTTGAAATTATCGTCTGTCTTTTCCAGCAGGGTCTTAGCAAACGGAATACCAAGTTTGTAGTCAGCTGATTGAATACGATCAAGGGCATCCATCGCACTCAGGAGTTTCACAATATATTCGTTATTACCAACTTTGCAGTCCTGAATCGCTTCAGGCAAAACACGCCTGGCCGCTTGAACGTTTCCGCGTAAAAATCCAATTTCAACTTTGTTTGCTAAACCTACGCAGCTGGCAATTGAATTTTTCTTATCATCGAGCGCTAGTATTTGTTCAGTATAAATCGCAGCCTGATCGTAGGCTTTAAGGGTATTTAATAGCGAAACTGCAGATTGCAGCGTATAGAGTTTTGTATTAACGTCAGTCAACTTCGGGAGCAAAGCAACGCTTTGATTCATTGCATTCAATGCTTTTTCAAACATACCAATATTGGTATACCCATCTGATAACTGATAGAGAAGTTTGACTTGTATTTCAATACTTTGAATATGTTGAATTGCTTTCTCTGCCAACTCAACACGCTCTTTTTGTCTACCGACAGCACCAAAGAAAGCAGCTTTTTGCACATAAAATTTTTCTTGTTGTGCCTGACTCAGCGAATTGAAAATCTCATCCAGCTTTTGGATATTTTTTTCTGCTTTTTCTGGTGTACTTCTTAAATAGGAGCTAGTCTGTGAGAGCAGCTGGTCTGCATCATCGATATTTTCAGCGGATACGGCGCAAGTAAAAAAACACAAAAAAAATGCGAGTACACACCGAATATTTTTAACAAATAAGAGACACATGGGTGTGTACGAGCCGAAATGATTTTAATTTTTTAGTGAGTTGCTTCTGGAATCTGAACTGCACCCACTTCCGCAGGATTAATCCCTGCGACTTTCGCAATATGATGTTTATCGCCAGATTTTATTGCCGCTTGTTCTTCTTCTGAAAGACCAAATTTTTTCATTGAAGCAGTCGGGTCCTTTGCATGTTCTGCACGTACGTCTGCATTTTGATCGAGCTGATTCAGATAATCCAATAACTTTGCCATAAACGACCTATTCAAAAATGGTTGATAAGATTAATGCGACGACGAATTCTATTATGTTTTCACTGAAATTGTAACAAGATGAGACCATCGCGTGTGACAATTACCGACGTTAAATGATCCGCAACACTGGATAGCGATTCCATTCTGGCTCTATAAAACGCTCACAGTGCGTAAAAATAAAGTCGAGCACAGCAGCCTGATCATTAAGCGATGCTGGATTTTCTTGTTTCCATGCGTCAAATGCGGCACGAGTAGCTGGTTCATCACGTAAGATTTCCGCAGCAGTATCCTCAAATACATAATCCGAAAAAGCTTCTTTTTTCTCCAGACAGCTATTGAAGAAACCCCAACGGAAAAAACTGTCGTGCCCTTGGGGCTCTAAGGTTTCGATCGCATAGCGTGCCTGAGGCTGATCAAGATTAATCAGGAAATCCCCTGCCTGCACCGCAACCCGTTCTTGATGGCTTTGGATAGTCACTTCATCATGAAACATGTGTCCTTCGTAAGCATGTGAGCGACTTTTCAGTGAGGTTATTCTGTAGATCTCTACATCCATTAACTGATCATTACTCAGTTGTTGCATTACGACACCATTCCATTGCAAACGTTCAACCACGGCGCGCCAGGATCGAGGTACAAGATACGCTTTAGGTCGCTGGACACTAATATCTGCAACAAAGTGATTAAAATAAGGAATCGGCTTTTCCCACGGCTGACGCCGATCATAGGAGAGACGAGTATAGTTGCCAATAATGCTCGGTTGATACCGTGCCTGAAAGCCCTTAAATACGAAACTCGACGCCTGGGAGTGATCGGCAACCCAATGAACTGCCGCTTGTTGGTTCTTGCTTACAGCCCCCCTTGCTTCCGCGCGAAGCGTCTGAATTGTCGCCGCATGAGCGATAGTGAAGTTCAATACCGTTTCAACCAATGCGCGCATCGATTCATAGCGATCGGCAAAGGGTTTGAGCATATGCGTCTCTGGCATGAACCCGATTGTATGATGCAGAGTTGCGTATCCTGTAGAAAAACGCGGCGTTTCTAAAAAATCTTCGATTCCATGATCTGGAATATCTTTGATCGGGTTCACATAGGGGCACGTTGGCCAACCACGCTGCGCCATTTCGGCATAGATTGCCGGAACCATATGATCTTTCAAAAACGGGCCAAGACCGTTACCAAGCTTATCCGTCTGCGTCTGAATCAAGGTCATGGTGTAATGATAATCGGCGCCATTTGATGTGTGGGTATCGACCATCACATCTGGACTCCATGCGCTAAAAAAGCGATTGAAAGCTTGCGCATTAAGGCTGTCGCATTTTATGAAATCACGGTTCAGGTCAAGATGAAGGCTATTTCCGCGGAAACCAAAGCTCTCGGGACCATCCTGATTGACGCGCGATGTATTTTGACGATTCAAACTGCCGTCGACGTTGTACATAGGAATAAACAAAAATACCGTTTTCCCTAACGCAGCAAGACGCTCAGGTTCAAAGCAAAAATCCCTGACCAACGCCATACAGCCATCAACACCTTCTGGTTCTCCCGGATGGATGCCGTTATTATTAAAAAAGACCGGACGCCCTTGTGCCTGTAATTGGTCGCGATCAAATTCACCATCAGAGGTAATCACACCAGCATATAAAGGCCTACCCGCATCAGATTGCCCGATTTCAAAGAAATTCAAAATCCGCGGAAAATGTTGTGCCAATTCCTGGTAAAACCGTATGCAATCGCCCCACTGTGTCGTCTGATTGCGATTGCCACTTTCATAAGGCGTAATAAAATCAGGAGCAAATGGCCGTGTAGTTGTCATAGTCTGGCGAAGAAGGAATCTGGAAAGTATCGATTTTAGCTCACATTCCTTTGGATTTTGGTCTCGTGGCATACTGCAACTAAAAATTTAATGACGACTTCCCTTTTTGGAGAGAATCTTGACTGATGCTGAATTATCAAAATTAAAAAATTCTTGTCATACAAATCTGGCAGGCCATAAATTACTTTCTCCAGCAGAAACTTTTTCCCGCATGGCTGACTGGTGTCAACAGCATCAAATTGAGCATGATGTGTACGGTGAAGGCGCCTCAGTTCAAATGTTCGAACAAAAAGTTGCCCAGCTATTGGGAATGGAAGCTGGGTTATTTTGCGTTACTGGTACGATGACGCAAGCCACAGTGTTGCGGTTAGCATGTCTGGAAAGAAAAAATCCGTTAGTCGGACTACACGCCACCTCCCACATTCTGATTCACGAACGCAGTAACTTTCAAACACTGCAGCATTTCCAGTCGCTCACTTTAGGACAAGCACACCGACCTTGGACGTACAACGATATTAAAACGCAAGCAGAACCTTTAGCGGCATTACAAATAGAATTGCCGATGCGCGAAATTGGTGGTCAATTGCCTGCGTGGGACGAACTTGAGGCGATCAAAACGCATTGTCATGAACATGATATTCATTTGCATATGGATGGTGCACGCTTATGGGAAGCGGCAGCCTACTATGGTAAAAGCTGGCAAGAAATTGCCCTTGGATTTGACACAGTCTACGTCTCTTTTTACAAAGGCATGGCAGGATTAGGTGGAGCCATGCTATTGGGCAAACCCGATTTTCTCGCGAAGGCCAAGGTGTGGATACATCGTTTAGGGGGCAATATATTCCGTCGCACGCCGTACGTCGTTTCAGCGGCAATGCAATTTGATGAGCGACTGGCGGCAATGCCTGCCTATTTTGCTCGCACCCAGCAGTTATTTGAACACTTGCAAGTCTATCCTCAGTTTCGCACGAACCCATCGCAGCCGCAGGCAAATATGCTGCACGTACATTTGCCGGTTGCGCCGGAAAAGGCCATTGCCATTCGAAATCACATCGCGCAGGCGCACGGTATCTGGCTATTTAATAACGCCGTTTCTGCAGCACTACCGAATAGCAGTATGTTTGAATGGTATGTCGGTGATCAATTGTTGAACCTGGATGACCAAAGTCTGCGTCGTGCGTTAAATTTATTTGCTGCGGAGATGCGTAGTGAATAAGCAGCTCGGGGTTTTTTTATTGGGAGTGGTGCAACGCGCACAGTGATCACGTTAAACAGTAATTGGCAGCTTGCGACCGTCAAGCAAAATTGAGCGTCTTTCCTCAGCGAAGACTGGAATCAGCTATTTTCTCCCGGAACAAAGAATCATTAAATTTGAGGAGTTTACCGATTAACGACGACGGCTATGCGGCTTCTGCTGCTCGTAATCGTTCCTGCAGGCGGTCACGGACAAAATGAATGTGGCTGCGTAGATGATAAAGTTCTTCCATGTAAGACAAAGGGAGACTCGTATTGTTTACTTTTTCTTCGATATCATCCAGGAGCTGCAATTGTTTATGCAATCGTTGAGCCGGCGAATTTGTGTCGCTCGCATCAATTATTTGCTCAACGATTCTCAACTGTCCGTACCAGCGATAAATCCGTGACCGGATGCGCCAAACATACAATGGCGGAATAATTTTCGACAACGGCAACAACAAAGCGCCAGCAGTAATCAGCACAACCCACATGCGATCAAAAAAATTAGCGATCCAAAAACTCATATACCGTTGCAACATCGGTGGTCCGTTTTTATAAAATTTCTGCGCTTCAGTTGCAACAGGAATCTCGGTGTATTTATCCGATGGAAATTCACCTTGATCACTGAACCAATCGGCCTTGCCATGAATTTTATGCGCTGCTTGCAATAACAATCCTATCAACGCTGGATGCAAACTCTCGTGGGCAACCAAGGTCGCCGTCGGTGAAATCAAGTGGTAATCACGGGATGGAATATCACGACCAATATCGACAATACCGCGCGGCAAAACGACGCTGGATAGAAATGGAAAACGACGTGTATAGGCTTCGGACTGTACAAAATCAAACAAGCGTACATCGGGCGTTAGCAATAATTGCTGTACTAGCGGCGAGTCGCTGGCAGAGCTAAAAACCAAGGCATCCATCTTATTATTTAAAAATGCTTTAGTTGCCTCAGCATCATCTAAACGTTGAATTTGTACATCCGCTTCCTGCATATTGTTGACACTGAGTATCTGCGAAAACATGCGATGCATGCCGTTGCCTTCTGCCCCAAGATTGATGCGCTTACCTTTAAACTCGCTGATTGTATTGAATTCTTTTTTGCTGCGGTAGAAAATCCAGATTGGTTCATAGAACAAACTACCTAGTGATACCAATCCTTTATCTTCTCCTGTTTGTGGATCAGCGGAACCACTACGCACGAAGCCTACCTGAATTGCAGACTCGGGGTCGCTAATTTTTTGCAAATTTTCTTGCGACCCTTGCGACGGATTGATGTGCAACGTTACCTTATTTTTTGCTAATTCAGCGGCATATTGTTTCGCAAAACGCTGATATGAACTATCAACAGAACCAGTAGAAATTTCAATGACGCGATCAGGCGCCGGATCGACCAGATAATATGCTGCGCCAATAATGATGACCAGTACCAACAGCATAGGGCCAAATGCAACCAACAAGTCGCGTAAAGAAAACAACGTGAACTTAATTTTTTTCATTTGGCCTGGTGCCTGTTGTAATTTCCATGTCGATTACTTTTGTGCAACGGACACATATTCAGCTTGAAATTGATCCAAGCCTGCGCACATTTTTTCGAATGCGACTTCTACCTGCTGTGGATCACCTTTGACACCCAATTCAATATGCCGGCGTTGAGTTTCCGTACCGACACTCGGTAAGCTAAAGACCTTAATTAACGGGAATTCCGCTTCCAGTTGCTCCATGAGCGGCGTCAATACGGACTCGATTGCCTCGTAGACGATCACGGCCTTTTCAGCGCGGGCTTGCTGGTGAAACAAATGTGCATATTGCGTATCAAGCACCCACTCCATCATTGGCCACGCCATCACTGGAAAACCAGGAACAAAATAATGCTGCTTGATAGTGAAACCGGGAATTTTATTAAATGGGTTGGGGATCAGATCGGCACCGACTGGAAACTCGCCCATTTTAAGTCGATGCAAATTATCAGGCGCATTCAAATCAACGGCTTTACCTGTATCTGCGGCCATATCTAAAATGCGCTCCTGAATCAGACGCTTTGCTTCTGAATGTAATGCAATATCGACGTTTAATGCTAACGCAGCGCATTGGCGTGTATGGTCATCTGGCGTCGCGCCAATCCCGCCCGTCGAGAATACGATATCGCCCGACGCAAAACTACGCTGTAATGTTGCAATGATACGCTCGCGATTGTCGCCGACGTACTCCGCCCAATCTAATTGCAAGCCACGCTCAGATAATATTTGAATGAATTTGGATAAATGCTTGTCCTCACGTTTTCCAGACAAAATTTCATCGCCAATAATTATGATGCCAATTGCCATAATACGTCCTTGTTATCTGTTTATCGCTAAGCTGAAGGCGCTTGACGATGCTGTTCCAGCGCTGCCAGACAATAGTGTTGGAACCACAAACCAGTAAATACAAATACCAATACATACAACCAAATTGCAACGCCAGAGATCAACGGTAAAAGAGTCATCGAAACGACACCTCCTAGCCACAACAAACCAGGCGCCGCACCAAACAATCCCGCAATCGTGCCAATAAACAGCAATGGCCATCGGTGTTGTTGTATTAGGGCTTTTCGCTCATCAACGTCGGCATGTGCAGCGAGCGCGTCATAGACAATCACGCGATAGGTCAGCCAGCCCCATAGCAAGGGCTGCAAGACCAGACTGAAGATGGGGAACAACGTCAACGGTAAAGTCAGTATCCAAATAAAAGCAAAGATCACAAACGATGAGAATGAAAACCACAAACTACCGAATACCGAGCCGCCACGTTTTTTTTCCAAAGCCGGGTAGTGACGATGACCTACATGCTTACTGATTGCCGGCATTGCAAACATGCCTATGCATAACAATGCGGTAAAAACCATAATGGGTAAGAGCAACCACATGGCCACCAGCGGTACCACCATCACTTTAAAAGTCAATAATCCCAACATCGCCAGCACGTCGCCGGCAGTTTGAAAGCTATTGTGTGTGTTAAACCATTGTTGCACATAGTCGAACAAGGCTTGCATCCCAAGCCACATCACCACACACCAAAGTAACAATGCCACTAAAAATGGCCAAAACGTGAGGAGTAACATACGGATATGCAATTGTGAAGCAACTGCCCGCCCCCACGAAACACCTAGCTTAGTAATACTCATCAGTGCAATTCCTTTATGTCTTTGACATTTCGTTCAAAACCACACATCCGTCGTAAACCCAGCCATTGTTGTGACCAAAATCCGCCACCATAATCACGCGAGCAACCCTCAGGCGCTGGTAATTGGTCTCGGATACCTGTGATTGCATAATCTTTGCTAAAGCACGCGGTGCCAAAAATCACATCCCAAATCGGCAACAGGACCGCAAAATTGTGTCCGCCCAAGGTACCCTTACCTGCAGTTTCATGCCCAATTCCTATTGCATGGTGAGTACGATGAAAGCGCGGGGATACAACAAGAAATTCGCCTATCTTTCCAAAGTGCAAACGGATATTCGCATGTTGCAGACTTTGTAGCATTTGCGTCGCCATCACCAATAGCACATATTGGCCTGGTTCGACGCCGATCACAATGGCAATTCCACCCATATACACACTGCGTAAAAAATCATCCAACAGATGGTTGCGGTTATCGGTCCACAAATTCATCTCGCGTTGGCTATGGTGCAGACTATGCAACCCCCACCACCAATCAAATTGATGTTCAGCGCGATGATACCAATAGTCAAAAAAATCCAGCACGACTAAATAAGCCAAAAACAATAACGCCGGATAGCTTAAAAAGCCCGACCACATATTTTCCAGATTGAGTGGATTAACGCCTTCGAAATGCAATAAGGCTGTCAATTTATCCAATATGGGATTGAGTACAAAAAACACCACAATCGAAAATGCGCCCAGTCGATGCAAAGCGGTGTAAATAAAATCATTCCAGCGGGCGTAGCGATTTTCAATATTTTGCACTGGTATCAGTGACTCTAGCGGGCGCAAGACGATAAACAAAAGTGTCAATTGCAGCACGCCGAAAACAAACCATTCAACGCCCTCAAAGGAATCTTCGACAAACTCGCCTAACCCAAGGTAAAACATGGCTGGCTGTACAATCGTTTCAAAAATCCACGCTTGCAGCGTTGTCATTACTTCAGAAAAATTCATAATGTAGTTTAACTTTTTAGTTTAACTCGCGTAACTTTTTAGTGTAACTTTTTAGTCGACCTTTTTAGTCGAACTTTTTAGTTTATTTTCGATAAGCGGGATGTTCGCGCAAGGTCGCAAAACAATATCCTTTTTTTTCCAGGCCCGTAATTAAAGGTTCCAGGTTCTCTGGCATCCAGGCTTGTTTGCGTGACCAAATGCCCAAGTGCGCCATAAAAATATCTCCATCTCGTAATTGCGCAAGTACACTTTTTAACAACATTGGGTTACTGAACTTTTCACTCGATAACTCATCACCAGAAAATCCTGCCGGCGCCCAGCCTACATGGCGGTAACCGCAGGCTTCTCCTGCTTTCAGTAAGTTCGGTGTGAGCTTTCCACCAGGCGCGCGCCAGAACGGATCTGGCTTATGACCGGTTAACTGCAAAAAACGTTCATCAACACGATGTAATTCTTCGCAATATTGTTGCGGCGTCCATGCCAACTCCTTACCTGCCTGCGGACCAAATTGCGGTTTGACAACGATCCTGCCGTCAGGTAAATCTCTGGCGACGTACACGTGATCAAAGGTATGTGTACCAAACACATGACCATCGTTGACTAAACTTTTCCAGTACGGCGCCCAGGTTGGGGCTAACGAATAGTCGCCATTGATCGTTTTTTCATTCGCCAGAAAAAAACTAGCTTTGATGTGATGTTGGCGCAGTGTTTGCGCCACCAACATCGCTTGCGATTGGCTACCGGTGTCAAACGTTAGATAGACAGTCGCTTTGCAAGTCGCCTGATCATTTAGATTTGGATTTGGATTTGGATTTGAATTTGCAGTCGCATATGCGTTTGCATTCACCAATGCAGCCGACACAATGAATGGTGCAGTGATTAAGAATTTGATCATCGCCCTCAACCATAATGAACTGCGCAGTGAATAGTGCACCATTGAGCCCCTGGTTAACTTACATATCTGGGGCACGATTGGCAAAGAATACTCCATGAGGTGATCGTCCGACAGGGATCAATTTGATGACTTTCCTGGAAGGAATATCAATCACTGCGACTTTTTTTATCCACCGCAGGGTAGTCCATAAGGTTTTACCATCGGCACTCACCTCCATGCAATCTGGCCCACCGGGTACAGGAATGCTGCCAACGTTTTCTAAGGTCTGCTGGTCGATGATATTAATTTCATTAGAAGTACGATTTGAAACGAAGATATGACGTTTATCACCTAAAGCACGGAAATTATGCGTACCAACACCAGCGGTGATTTTTTTTACCGTTTTTTGTGTACGCCAATCAATCACCTCAACATAGTTACTGCCCATGATGCCAACTAATAAATATTTATCATCAGGGGTCATCGCGATACCCGCAGGTAGCTTACCGACAGGAATTGTCCATTTTATTTTTTGCGTCGCCAAATCAATCGCGGATATCTGATCACTGCCCTGTTGAGTAATAAATACGGTCGAGCTCGCTTTATCGAAAGCCATATGACTTGGCAGTTTCGCTAAAGGAACACGGTTGGCCAATTTGAAGTCTTTACCATCGTAACGGTATAAATCGACGCGATCTAAACGTAAAGAATTAGACACAAACCATTTTTGATCAGGCGAAAAACCAATCTGATACGGATCTGCCACGTCTTTGACACGGCGTTGTATCTGGCCGCTGACTGGGTCAAGAAATACCAATTCGTTCCCGACGGCATTGGCGACAATTAAAGATTTATTGTCCGGCGTTGCCATCAAATGGTGTGGTTCTTTACCAATTGGAAAAGTACTGATTTCTTTGTAGCTCTCTTGATCCAACAAGGAGACCGTCGCATCGCGAGAATTCAACACCACAACCACATTTGCCTGTGCAACGGGGGCTGAAAAGGCGCTTACTGAACCAACGATACCAACGAATAAAGATGCCAACAGAGAACGACTACGCATGAACAAAGACCGCTATTAAAATAAATGAGGGAGCATTTTACCGTGCATCAGCAAGGGAGGTTGGTTCTGACTTGCTGTTTTCTTATGTTTATTCACGTTTCAATATCAATCAGACAAATAAAAACTTTCCCAAAAGAAAAATAAATCAAAGCAAGTCTGGATAAATTGTAATTTAGCCCGATAAAATGCTTTTTTGCACTACAATTGCGCCACAGTTTTTTTCAAAAATAAGGAATTTTATGAGCTCAATCACGACAGTAAGCGGTTTGCAATATGAAGATAAAGTTGTTGGCGAAGGCGCAGAAGCGCAAGCTGGCAATCACGTCGTTGTGCACTATACAGGCTGGTTGCAAAATGCCGACGGTAGCGCTGGCAAAAAATTTGATTCCAGCAAAGACCGCAATGACCCGTTTTCTTTCCCATTGGGCGCTGGTCATGTGATCAAAGGCTGGGATGAAGGCGTTCAAGGCATGAAAATCGGCGGCACACGCATCCTGACGATTCCGTCAAGCTTAGGCTACGGCCCACGTGGCGCAGGCGGCGTTATTCCACCAAATGCCACATTGATTTTTGAAGTTGAATTGTTAGGCGTTTAATTAGGTTTTAAGCTGATACAGGGGAGTATCCTTCAGTTTTTTCTCAATGCCTTGATGAAATAAGCTTCACAAGAGCATGAATTTAAATACTCCCTACCAGTAAAAAAGCGCCGATGTCGGCGCTTTTTTACAATCTGATATAGGACGCCTCAACTCTCCTCATCCCTGTCCCATCATATGACTTCCGTTCACGGGAAAAGGGTTCGTTGAATTGTGAACACAAAAAATTTACCTTATTCTTTAATAAAATGCTGACGGTAGTATTTTAATTCTTCGATCGATTCAATAATATCAGCCAAGGCAGTGTGCTTTTGCTGCTTTTTGAAACCCGCCAACAGTTCCGGCTTCCAGCGGCGGCAAAGCTCTTTGAGCGTCGATACGTCGAGATTGCGATAATGGAAATACGCTTCCAGTTTTGGCATGCCGCGTACCATGAAACGGCGGTCCTGACCGATGGTATTTCCGCACATTGGTGATTTACCGGCTGGCACGTAAGGTTTTAAAAACTCTATCAGTGCTTGCTCAGCTTCCGCTTCAGTGACTGTGGATGCCTTCACTTTATCGATTAAACCGGAACGACCGTGGGTGCCTTTGTTCCAGGCATCCATTTTATCCAGCGTTTCGTCAGATTGATGGATAACAAACACCGGACCTTCTGCCAATACATTCAATTGTGAGTCTGTGACCACGACCGCCACTTCAATGATTTTGTCATTATCTGGCTCTAAACCGGTCATTTCCATGTCAACCCAGATCAAATTCATCTCATTTGGGCGGATTGTAGTGTTAGTGTTTGCTTGAATGTCGGTAGCTTGTGACATAATTCTTCCTTAGCTTTTTTTACGAATGCCATATTTTCCCATGAATTCAGTTACTTTTTCGGTTTTCTTCCACTGTGACTTTAAAACGTTCGCCCAATGGTTTGACTGGTGGAACTCAACTACCTTTTCGGTTTTCTTCATCGGCTTTCTGCTGATGACCCTTATTGTGCAGTTCTGGCTGGGCTCGCGCCAGATTCGTCACATACACTTACATAGATCTGCCGTACCGCCAGAATTCGCGTCTAAAATCCCCCTGGAAGCGCATCAGAAGGCGGCTGATTACAGCATCGCCAAGACTAAATTCGGCTTGGTTTCGCTGCTTTTTAACGCTGTGGTGCTGATGGGTTTTACTTTGTTTGGTGGACTGCAACTCTTGTCGGTGCTGGTACTCAATCTGACTGGCCCAGGTATGCTGTATCAAATTGGCTTGTTGGCGGCATTTGCTGTTGTCAGCGGATTACTGGATTTGCCATTCTCGTATTACTCACAATTTGTGCTGGAACAAAAGTTTGGCTTTAATAAGATGACTCCTGCCCTGTTTTTCGGTGATATGCTGAAAAGCACCGCCTTGGGAGCCGTGATTGGTTTGCCTTTGATCTGGGTGGTATTGACTCTGATGGATAAATCCGGTGCGCTATGGTGGCTGTACGCTTGGGTAGTCTGGAGTGGTTTTCAACTGTTGATGATGTTGATTTACCCTAGTGTGATTGCACCGATTTTTAATAAATTTACACCATTAGAAGACGACAGTCTGCGTAGCCGCATTGAGGGTTTGATGCAACGCGTGGGGTTTGCCTCCAAAGGCTTGTTTGTGATGGATGGCTCCAAGCGTAGCGCGCATGGCAATGCCTATTTTTCAGGTTTTGGCGCAGCGAAGCGCATTGTATTTTTTGATACGCTGATTGCCCGCCTGGCACCAGAAGAAATCGAAGCTGTACTGGCGCATGAACTGGGGCACTTTAAGCTCAAACACATCGTCAAACGCATGGTGGTGATTTTTGGTGTGTCGCTGGCATTTTTAGCATTGCTTGGTTATCTGAAGCAGCAAGTCTGGTTTTATACTGGACTGGGTGTTGATCCTATGTTACTGGCAAAAAATGATGCGATGGCACTGATCTTGTTTATGCTGAGTTTGCCTGTCTTTACCTTTTTGTTTTCGCCACTGACCTCGATCAGTTCCCGTAAACACGAATTTGAAGCCGATGCATTTGCTGCCCAACACACCAATGCAAATGACCTGGTTGCAGCGCTGGTCAAACTGTATGAAGAGAATGCATCGACATTGACGCCAGACCCGCTGCACTCAGCATTTTACGATTCTCACCCACCAGCGAGCGTTCGTATCAGCAAATTGCTGACAGCCTGAAACGAGTTTTAAAATAAATAAGAAATAAGCAAATAAAGGAAGACACCATGATTAAGACCACAGATTTACTTGCGATTAAGTCTCAGCATACAGAAACTGGCCTGGCTGATTCCAAGCTGGCGGCCTATTTCGGAGCGACACCAGGTTGGGAGCAAGATGGCCCACGCATCGTTAAAACATACAACTTCAAAAACTATTACGAAACGCTGTCGTTTATCAACGCGATTGCCTACGTCATTCACGCTGAAGATCATCACCCTGAATTAGTGGTTACCTATAACCGTTGCGTGATCAAATTCGATACACATACGGTAAATGACGGCAAAGGCGGCATTTCAGTCAATGACTTTATCTGCGCGGCTAAAATTGATGCCGTTTTTGAGCAAAGCTTTTCCTGATGGCGCGCCTGCAAGGTCTGGTCATTGCTGCGCATGGCCGTCATTATCTGATTCAGGCCGAGATTGACGGCAGCCAGCAAAAACTACATTGCGTCACACGCGGAAAAAAAAGCGATGTCTCCGTTGGTGATATTGTGGAGTTTGCCCTCACGTCCAAAAATCAAGGCGTCATCGAAGCGATCACCGACCGCAAAACTTTGCTGTACCGCTCTGACCAGTATAAATCTAAAATGCTGGCGGCAAACTTGACGCAACTCTTGATTGTGGTCGCCACCGAACCTAGCTTTACCGATGATCTGGTATCACGTGCCTTAGTAGCTGCTGAATCGTCAGGCATTAAGCCGCATTTAATTCTGAACAAAGTCGACGTGACTGAATCGCTGGAAAAAGCCCGTCAGCGCGTTGGTTTGTACGCCAAACTGGGCTATCCGGTGCATGAGGTTTCAGCTAAAGGCGATCCGGAAGGCACCCGCTCGCTCCTGACCAAACTAATGCAAGGCCAAAGCACTATTCTGATTGGTCAATCGGGGATGGGTAAATCTTCTCTGATCAATTTGCTGATACCCGACGCAGAAATCGCAACACGCGAGATCTCTGCGGCATTAGACACCGGAAAACATACAACCACATTTACGCGTCTGTATCACATGGACGAGAATTCGTATGTAATTGATTCACCCGGCTTTCAGGAATTTGGTTTGCATCACTTAAGCGAGGGCATGCTGGAACGCGCATTTCCAGAATTTTTGCCGTATCTGGGAAACTGCAAATTCTATAATTGCCACCATCATGCCGAACCAAATTGTGCGATTTTAGAGGCTGTAAAAAGCGGCGCAATCTCGCCGATGCGGCACCAGATGTTTGAACAGTTGGTGCATGAATCTCAACAGACAATGGGATACAAGCCGCATTGATGTCGTAGAGACTCGTAGGGTGGATGCCTCTCCTGCCATTGCGTTGGCTGGCGGTCTACACCCGCCCTACAGAACCTCTCAGAAAGCGTCGATATGCTTCAAAGCTGTCCCTGTTTCAACTTCTCCAACCATTGCCGTTCAGTCTCTTTAAACGGTTTTTGCAGCATACGTTCTGGCACTTCCCAAATCACAACTTTAGGTGGTTCCTGCTGAAACGCTTTACTTTGCAAATAAGTCATCGCCGCGCCGTCAAAGTCGCCGCCGTCTTTTGCCAGATTAGCGACTGGTACGCCCAGATGTTGGCTCATAAACGGCACAAAATTACCGCGCAGGCTAAATGAGGTTCCAACCAAGGCGATCGACGGCAAACCACCATCGCCAAACAAATCATCGCTCTTGTTAGCGACTGGTGCCACGGTGCTGCTGGCGACTTTTTCAACTGGTGGACGCAACCATAGCGGCACGCCTTCCAGATTTGAAACTCGGAACAAATCACCAGGGCGTTCTTCGGTAACGGTTTTAATCGCACCAGGTGCTGGTTTTAAATCGGTTTTATCTGCCAACTGTAAATCTTGCAATCGACGCGCGATCGCCAGTGCTGCGGCATCAGCACCGGTTTCATTCCAATGTGAATCGGTACGGTAATAACGCTCTGTTTTGACTGACTCCAGTGCTTCGCGCAGGTCGATGACTTCAACCTGATTCTTTCTAAGGGTATTGATCCACATTTCGGCGCGCTGTGCAAATGCTGCTGGTCGATGAACCCCACACAGATGTTCTTGCTCTATGCGGGTTTTGTCAGGTACAACTGCAACCATCAGACTCACGCCACGTTGTTTGAGCAGATGTGCAACTTGCTCCACCATATAAGCGCGTGCGTTCGCATTTTGCGAACCACCATCAAAGGTGTTCAACTCGTCATTCAGAAAAAACCAATCTGTGCATCCGACACTGACCGCGGCGCCCGTATCACGTGCAATGTTCCAATCTACTGCACGCTGAATTTTGGCGAATGGCTTACTCCACAAAAAATGCTCATTTAACTGCGTGGTGAAGCGACGAGTCGACTCACCTTGCACAATACGTTGTACAGGTGCCATCTCTTGCCATGTTTTTTGCGACACATTCATTAAAGAAGAAACACTGACAACCAGACCGGTCAGCATGATGGCAGCAAAGGATACGGCCGGAACATAGCGCCACGCACCCGCTTTTTTGGCATCAAAGGAAAAAGATTCGCTCATTTTTTTTCCTTAAAACTGAAAGTATAAAAACGGAATGGCTTTTTGTCCTGCCAGCACGACAATCGCATACGCGAATGCGATGACTGGCCACACCATGCTCCAGCTCATGATGCCTAATCCGCCACGTTTACCGATAGGCGTTGCTGGATAAATTACGCAGATCAGGCCAATCGCAAAGGTGAGTAAAATACTTGGTCGTAAAGCCAAAATTACTTCGTCCGCCATCGCCATGCCGTGCAAACCTAACTGACCAGCCCACATATCCAGCGCATGATCAAAACCAGACGCACGGAATACCGTCCAGGCAAACATGACCGTCAACATGGTCAAGGTGCGCGAAGCATAATTGGGCATCGACAATCCACGCTGTGTGAACGCACGATCACAACACAAAGCAGCGCCCTGGATAAAACCCCAGATCAGATAATTCCAGTTATCGCCACCATGCCACAGGCCACCAATCGCCATGGTTAACATCAGATTCACATAGGTACGGCCCGCCCCATGACGATTACCACCCAGACTAATATACAAATAGTCGCGCAACCAAGATGATAAAGTCATATGCCAACGACGCCAGAAATCCTGAATCGACACGGCAAGATAAGGATGATTAAAGTTCTCTGCAAAATCAAACCCTAGCATCAGCCCCAAACCAATCGCCATCGCACTATAACCAGCAAAATCAAAGTAAAGCTGAAAAGTGTAGGCAATGCAACCGACCCATGCATCCTGGAAACTCGGATTCTTCAATCCAAAAACCAAAGTCACCACCGGTACCAGCGTATCAGCGATCAGCACTTTCATAGAAAAGCCGATCATAAAACGTCGCACCCCCATGCTGAATTTGTCTAAAGAAAAGACGCGTTCGCGTAGTTCTTTGTCGATGATTTTATAACGTACGATAGGTCCTGCAATCAAATGCGGGAACATCGCCATGTATGCACTAAAAGAAACGATGCTGTATTGCGCCGGTACCGTTTTACGACGGACATCGACGACATAAGAAATCGCATGCAACACTGTGAACGACAAGCCAATTGGTAACATCAGCTTGACCCATGGTATCTCGGGCAAATCATGTCCGGTCAATATCGTATTGAGAGAGGCAATGACCATATTGGTGTACTTATACCAAACCAGCGATGCCAGATTTAATACGATGGTCGCCACCATCAGGCGAGTTTTTAAACGCTCGTCATGTGCTTTATCAATCAATATCGCCGCGCCCCATGCCAGGATAGTCAAGGCAATGATCAGCAGCAAAAATTTCGGCGTCCACCAAGCATAAAATAACCAGCTACCGATCAGTAAGGTATGGTTACGAAATCGCTGCGGTGTGATCAGATAAAACGCAAAAAAAAGCGGTAAAAAGAGCGTCAGAAACTCTAAAGATGCAAATACCATGGTAAATACGCTGACTCAGATTAGGAAGTGGAATCGCGTACAAAGAACGCTTGGCGACCTTTTTTAGCAGGAATAACAATCACGCTGTAACGCTCTCCCGCCTGCAATTGCGACATATCGACCGCAGCACCTGCCGCCTCGCCGCCGCAATTAGCCTGCACAGTCAGACTTACGGGATTGACCAGGCGGCGCGTTGTGGTCGCAGGTTTAACCGCTTCAAATATCATGGCATTTTTGGCGCCACCAGTCAGGCCAGCGGCAGCACAACTCGCATCGACATTCATCAAAGAAATGGATGCACGCATGGCATTGAAATCGGTCGGTGTTTCGCGTACCAACATACTTTCCAATGCTGCGCCTTTATTCACGATCGCAACGGTAACGAATTCACCAGGTTTCGCCGTAACTTCGACGGACGTTTTGACTGCGCCAACTTGCACCGTTGCTGTTAATTTTTCACCTGCTTTTACAGGATAGAAACGTGAAACACGCCCTTCTGTTTTAGCGTCTAAATTTACTTTAGCTGATCCATTTACTACCGTCGCTTTATCGCCGCTAGCGTTTAAAAAACGGACGAAAGAAGAATCCTGCCCTGGACCCGTTTCATACAAAGGATTATCCGCATAAGCAGCCATTGAACACATAGTCGCAATACAGGTCAGTATCAGTTTTTTCATTTTTTCGAATCAGTAATTGGAGTAGTTTTCGTCACGGTCGTCGCTATCACATCAGATCAGCATGACGGCCAGATTTTTTTACTTAATGCCAGGCAAACAACGATGAAGTGAACGATAAATTCAGGCGTCGAACGGCTATTAAAATTAAAACGCATCAGCTCTGGATCAGAGCCGATGCGTCATTCAGATATTAATGCTTAATTGTTTTCAACACTGTTGGGGAAGAAATAAAGTTACCAATCGCGGAACCCCATGATTTGTAACCAGCACCATCAAAATGTTGACCGTCGATCGTGCCCCATTCACCAGGTTGAGAAAAACTCAGCGAGTCAACATAGGTGCAAGGTGCGACGATTTCAGACAGGTAACCAGACATCTCTTTAGCACGTGCATAGGTTTTACCAAATTTACCACCCTCAGTTCCCCAGGCCGGACCAACCCATACACAGCTGACTTCGTTCTTTTTAATCCCTTTAGTCAAGCGTGAAACTTGTTGCCAGATCCAGTTCTTTTGCAATTCAGGTTGGTTGTAGGACGCCATCGTGTCAGCATTCACCACCACAACCAAATTTGGTTTATACGTCTTAACTAACTCATTGAATGGACGAGTCATCGCATCCTGACCACTTTTTACTTCTACCGGGCCATCTTTGATGCGCTCAGCGCCGCCGCAAGAAGACTGCGTTTTTACCATCCATTCACCGGCAGCAACGCCGCAAGCACCAAACGAATAAACGACCGCCCCTTTGTTCATCAGATCGTCATGCAAAGTCGTGATCAGATAATCTGGTGTAGACATGTGGCTATCGCCGATAATCAGGACGGTCAGTCCGGCTAAGAGTGCGCTCATATTGTGTATGTAATCGAAAAAGTTATAAAAATATTGTTTTAAATATTGTTTTAAATATTGTTTTGATTATCGTCTTTACTTCGTGTTTCATGGTTTGACACACGACCAAATTGGATTGATTTTGTCAGTTTGGTATCGGCATTATAAATACGATAGAGCAAGAAAACACTGACAAAATAACAAGAATATCAAGCAGAATTACGTTTTTTTACTAATTGACGATAATTAACAAAACAGGCTATGGTAAATGCCTTGTGTTACATTTGTCACTTCGCCGCGTTTTTTTTCATCAAACAAAGCGAAATACCGTTCAAATCGCTGATTCCCAGAATTAAATATGGGAAAGTGATTTTAATCCCTTATAATTAAGCAGTTACGATCAGCGGCGGCGAGCTTATAGGCTGCCCGTTTTTATTTATGGCTATCAAACACTTCCTGCAATTCTCCGATTTCACGCTCACTGAGTTCGAATATGTGATGCAGCGTGCCCGCATCATTAAGCAACGGTTCAAAGCTTATCAGACCTATCATCCTCTATTGGATAGAACACTGGTGATGGTTTTTGAAAAAAACTCCACTCGTACCCGCTTGTCTTTTGAAGCAGGCATGCATCAGCTCGGTGGCGCAGCGATTTATCTCAACACCCGCGATAGTCAACTTGGCCGCGGTGAGCCCGTCGAAGATGCGGGACAAGTGATGTCTCGTATGTGCGATATCATCATGATCCGCACGTTCGAGCAAGAAATGATTGAACGTTTTGCAGCGAATTCTCGCGTTCCGGTCATCAATGGCTTAACAAATCAACATCATCCTTGCCAAGTGCTGGCGGATGTATTCACCTACATCGAGCATCGTGGCTCAATTGCCGGCAAAAAAGTGGCATGGGTTGGTGATGCCAACAATATGTTGTATTCGTGGCTGCAAGCGGCTCAAGTATTCAATTTCCATTTGCATATTTCAACCCCTAAGGGCTACGACATGGGTATGTCGCTAGTCTCTGCGGATGCCTCGCAATACACCGTTTTCGAAAATCCATCGGACGCCTGCGAAGGCGTTGACCTGGTCAATACCGACGTGTGGACCAGCATGGGTTATGAGGATGAAAATCAAGCGCGTTTGAAAGCATTTGATGGTTGGATCGTCGATGAAGAGAAAATGGCACGCGCTAATTCTGACGCCTTATTCATGCACTGTCTGCCAGCGCATCGTGGAGAGGAAGTCTCAGCTGGCGTGATTGATGGGCCGCAATCTGTCGTGTGGGATGAGGCTGAAAATCGTCTGCACGTACAAAAAGCATTATTAGAATATCTGGTCGTTGGCGAAATTCGCTAACTTTTTGTTTTTTTCAAGCTTGTTTGAACCGGCTTGAATTGCATAAAACACCAAAAAATACCTTAGTTTGATTGATAGCATTTATTTCGAAAGTACATCATGAGCGATATTAAAAAAGTCGTCCTCGCCTATTCCGGCGGTCTGGACACCTCCGTCATTCTGAAATGGCTGCAAGACAATTATCAGTGCGAAATCGTCACGTTCACTGCGGATCTTGGTCAAGGTGAAGAATTAGAACCAGCGCGCGCAAAAGCCATTAAATTTGGTATCAAGCCAGAAAATATCTACATTGACGACGTGCGTGAAGAATTCGTACGCGACTTCGTCTTCCCAATGTTCCGTGCCAACACGATTTATGAAGGTGAATACCTGCTCGGCACCTCCATTGCGCGACCATTAATCGCTAAACGCTTGATCGAAATCGCCAAAGAGACTGGCGCCGATGCCATCTCCCACGGCGCGACAGGCAAAGGTAATGACCAGGTTCGTTTTGAACTCGGTGCCTACGCGTTGATGCCAGGCGTCAAGATCATCGCACCATGGCGCGAATGGGATTTGCTGTCGCGTGAAAAATTAATGAAATATGCCGAAGACGCAGGAATAGAAATCGATCAAAAACACAAAAATGGTGGCGCTCCGTATTCCATGGATGCCAACTTATTGCACATCAGCTTCGAAGGTCGTCATCTCGAAAACCCAAGTGCTGAGGCCGAAGAAAGCATGTGGCGTTGGACTTGCAGCCCGGAACAAGCACCAGACGCTGCCGAATATCTGGACGTTGAATTTGAACACGGTGATATCGTGGCACTGAACGGCGTGCGTATGTCACCAGCAACCGTATTGACCGAATTGAACCGCCTTGGCGGCAAGCATGGTATTGGCCGTCTCGATCTGGTTGAAAACCGCTATGTGGGTATGAAATCACGTGGTTGCTATGAAACACCAGGTGGCACCATCATGCTGCGCGCGCATCGCGCCATCGAATCCATCACCTTAGATCGTGAAGTAGCGCATCTGAAAGATGATCTGATGCCACGTTACGCAAGTCTGATCTACAACGGTTACTGGTGGGCACCAGAGCGTCTGGCTCTGCAAACCTTGATTGATCATACCCAGCAAACAGTCAACGGCTGGGTACGCCTGAAATTGTACAAGGGCAACGTCATCACTGTTTCTCGTGATTCCAAAACAGATTCCTTGTTCGACATGAACATTGCAACCTTTGATGAAGACGGTGGCGCTTACAACCAAGCCGACGCCGGTGGGTTCATCAAGCTCAACGCATTACGTATGCGCATTGCAGCGAATGCCCGCGCTAAACGCGGACAATAAAACGGATCGGTAAATACAAAGCCATATTCCTGCATATTCTTAAGCCTGCGTGTTTGTAATTTGCAGGCTTTTTTTATTATTGTCCCGAATTTTAATTTTCACTCTTTAAAGTAAAAGTACACGATGAATTCTCAATTTGATCAAGTCAGCGTTATCAAAAAAGCGAATATCTATTTTGATGGCAAATGCGTTTCGCACACCGTCTTGTTTGCGGACGGTAGTAAAAAAACGATCGGTGTTATTTTCCCTTCCAGCCTGGTGTTCAATACTGCAGCGGCTGAAGTCATGGAACTAAACGCAGGTAAATGTCAAATTCGACTCAAGGGCGAAATCAACTGGAATACCTATGAAGGCGGCCAGCAGTTCAGTATTCCAGCCAATTCGAGTTTCGAAATAGAAACAGTGGAAACCTTAGATTACGTCTGTCATTTCGTTTAATTTATTGACCATAATTTTCATCTAAAAAGGAGAACAGAGGCGATTGCTCTCCTTTTGATCACTCGCCCTGTCTCAGAACCTTTTAATCCAAGCCAATCATTGCATTTGCATTCAGGGGATACGCGTTTCTCTTATTTTGATAACAAGTCAGTTTTTGCGGATTCCACGTTGTAGCTGAGTTCCTCCCCCAGTTTTCACCTTTCATCCCGACATTTTTACCGCCTGTCGCATGCAGATTGCTAGCGCCGGAGCGCAGGCATACGATACACACATCAACAACAAGTGAACATCGTCCAAGGGAGAAATTATCATGAAAACAAGAGCACGTAATGTATCGATTTTGCTGGCAATATTGGTTTTGATTTCGATTGTTGCAACGAGCATCAGTTATTTTTACTCGCCACCAACTGTGTATATTGGCGATCAAGAGATCGTAGGCGTCGCTGGCTTCGGTGCAACCGTAATCGGTTTTCTCATCGCGGGCTTAGCATGTATGCTTGCGTTTGTATTCACCAGCGCCATACTGGCAGGCGTGTCAGCCCTATTGATTTTAATCTTCGCCATTCTGGCTGTAACATTGGCCTTGGCAGTCGCGCCTTTATGTTTGCCACTGTTGTTTTTAGTGGGCATTGTGATGCTTTTTACCCGCCGTAAAACAGGTAAAACCATCAATCAAGAAGAACTTGCCCACAACTAGGTACATCGAGCAGCGGAAGAAAACTTGCGACAAGTAAGCGGTCAGCACTGGTACAATCTCTGACCTTTTTTCTTCCGGCTGATTATGAAATCCCCAGAACTGCGCAAAGAATTATCAGAACTGGTGCTACACAAACGTGGTATTCGCATTAACCTGCAATTGTCCCTCATTGAGAGCGAAGACGAAATTAGTTTGCGTAGCCCCAATGAGCTTGCTGAACGTATAACGGCATTGAGACTCATCCGAGACTTCGTCATGTCCGACGAAACACAAAAAGCACTGATCCGCGATGTAATAAACATCAATCAATTACGGACATGCTTTTCAGCAAACGAACTAAATACCATTTTCAGTACGCCAGCCCAAGATGATGCACGCCCTCTGGATTTACGCAGTTACAGTGGTGAGGCATTGAGTTTTTTGATGTGGGCAAGCAGTTTGCAAAAAAATATTGGCATGCCGGATGGTCAACGATCACCGTCGGACATCGATACGCTGATTGCTGAGCTGCCTCCCCCACTTGCGCAGATCAGCGATCGCATCAAGCTACGATCCAAATCTGAGATTCTTGATTGGGCTGATTTGTTGTATCGCTTGCATTGGGCGGTGCGCCACGCCCACATCACCGCCAAACCAACACCGGGCAGACTCAATGCTGACGCCGTTCACGAATGGCACAAAGCGGTAAACTGGCTGATTCGATTCGATGATGAAGATGACTGGGACAAAGTCAGTACAGAAACTGCCGGTTAAGAAAAAACCGGCTTAACTATGACTGCATGTGCCATCACCTAAAACCGGCCTGATACGCATTTTTTAAGTTCAAGGTGGTGAAGCCGGTTTTTTATACCAGTCATTTTGACCGACAATTTTTTCATTTTCAGGGTCACTCAAATAATGTGGCGACATGATTTGAACGCCATATTCATTGAAAACGTCTTGGATATTGGCGTGAAGCAAATTAATCACTTCTGCCCGAGGGCGTGGTTCACTCGGAATTGCCTGACAAATTAATAAATATTCAGGATAGAAATCTGACAAAGCTGTTTGGAATACTTTAGGTGCTGGCTCCGTTAAGACGCCCGGTGTTCTGCGAGCTGCTTCAATCAACATTGCCTGTACCTGGCGCCAAGGTGTATCGTAGCCGATGGTTACCTTGGTATCCACTACAAAACCATCACCAGAAACCACGCGAGAGTAGTTTTTAGTGACGTTACTGAGCACATAGGAATTAGGCAAGGTCAGCTCGACACCCATGCCGTTGCGTATCCTGGTTGAAAACATGCCTAATTCGGTAATTGTACCTTCATGTTCGCCAATTCGGATAAATTCACCTTTGCGATAAACACGTGAATAAGTGAGTATCAAGCCACTCGCAGCCTGTCCCACAAGACTGGACGCCCCCATTGAGAGCATCAAGCCAACCAGCACTGACACGCCCTTAAATGCCTCCGTCCCTGATCCGGGTAAATACGGATAAGCCATCGCCAAGGCAAACAGCCAAAGAGCTATCGCTGCAATCCGGCGAGTTGGCCCCACCAGATCGGCGTCGAGCCATGCAATTTCAATCGAACGATTTTGCACCAAGTCAAAGAAATGGTGCATCCCCTTGGCCACCAGTTTCGCCAGCATAAAAATCACGCAGGCCACAAACAAATCAGGAATTGCTTTGAGAATAGAGCTACCTAGCATGACGATCAGGCCAAACAAATACCCATTCAAATGCTCACTCCATGGCCGCGTGAACGGGAATTGCGACATCATGACACCCAACCATTGATAACTCAGCAATAAGACAATGAACCACGTCAGCAACTGAAATCCCTTACGCATCAACCAATGAATACGTTCACGACGTATCAATAAAATGCCTACATGATTCAGTCCAGCCATTTTTTCATGCGCAAAACTCAATAATTTGCGAATCGCGATCCGACGCAATTTAAGCAATAACCAAATCAGACCGCCATACACCAGGGTGGCGAGGCCAGCGTAGGCTACCGCACGCAAAATGGCTCTCACATTATGGCTTTCTTGAATTTCTTGTAAGGAATGATTTAAGGCACTCACCGCCTGCTCAGCTACGCCTGCCAATGTCTCCTGTTCAAATGGGTCGATATCTTCAGGGGCAATATAAAAACTGCCTGCGCCATCAATCTGAATCAACATACCTGGCGCAGCGCTAATCGCTGTCGCCTGATGCCCTCCCACACCTTCAAGCTGTTGATCGATTCGAGCTTGAGCACGCTTCACGCGTTCGCTAGGGGCCATTCCCAACACGGTGCTTCGGAGTACCACGATATTCCGGTTGAATAGAACCAGCGTCGCCTCCTCGGCTTTTTCATTGCCGGGGGGTGCTTTAACTTCTGTCGCCTGTGACATTCCGAACAACAGCAGCATCAATAAACAGCTGAATACATAAACTGACTTGAATAATTTCATTTTTCTCTTTTCATGTGCATTGAAGGCGTGTCGCGTCTCGAAACATAGTATCAACGATCTAAAATAGAACGGTCAACAAGCATAAAGAAAAAAACAATTGGCAACACACTTAGTTTTAAGGCTTCAAGATCGATGGATGCAACGGTGTTTTGATTGAAAAAATGTTTCAATAAAAATATCATGCAAGTTAATCAATGCCAACGAAAATAAAGGTAAACTACCCTTCTATATTTGAAAAATATTGACTACAATAAACTAAATGATGTCCTGCTCTTGGAGCATTCTATGAAATCCCGCACATTCAAACCTCCAGTTATCCTCTCAACTCTGACCTTGCTAACGATGGTGGGGGCAGCGCTGCATTTTGCCCGCGCTGAAGATAATGAAGATGCCGCCAGCAAGTATGCTGACAACGATTATGAATCTGCGGCAGGAGCCTACCAAGCTGCGGCTGATAATGGTGATGCTGATGCACAAACCAGTCTTGGACTCATGTATCTTAAAGGCGAAGGCGTTGAAGAGAATGAACACACTGCCTTAAGTTTATTTGAAAAATCTGCCGCGCAGGGCGACGTCCGTGGTGAAGTCAATCTTGCTCGTATGTATGCAAAAGGTAAAGCCGGTTTAGTACCGGATTACCGGATTGCCGTTTCATGGTTTGACAAAGCGGCTACCCAAGGCTACGCCGATGCGAAATATAGTCTTGGTGTGCTGTACGTCACGGGTAATGGCGTGCCGCTTAATTACCGAAAAGCAATGGAGTTGTTTGCCAGTGCGGCAGATCAGAACAACGCCAGCGCCCAGTATCAGCTTGGATTAATGAATTTTAAAGGCAAAGGAATGCCAGTCAATCTGATCGAAGCCTACAAATGGCTCACGATTGCCGGTGACTTTGACGACGCACCTATTTATCGCCAATACGTGGCACTCAAAATGAATAAAGAACAAATCGACCAAGCCGTTGCGTTAGCGGATGATTGGAAGCAAGAGGCGGAACAAAATCAGGAAAAAACTGACAAGTAGTTTCTTTGTCGAGTCACGAACTTTAGCTTGAATTAAATTGATAGACAGATTCGACAATGTCCAGATTGCTACGCGTGCAACCAGCGACGTCATATAAAAACTCGTTTTACATACTCAAAAAATAGAAAACTTGAAAGAAGGTGAACCCAATTGACACCCGCGATTGGGATCACCTTTTTATCAAAACGACTAAATGGTCGGCTCAACAACAGCGTTCCATCGAATGCTGCGCACACCGCCTTCGAGACCAAGCCTGCCCACCATTTGCACCAGATGCTGACGAGCATTTTCTGAACAACGCACTTCAATGTGAAAAATGCCCATTTCCTGGACTTTCAGCGTGGGAATGTCTAACTTTTCAATCGTGCAGCATATTGAACTAAGTGATTGTCGTATCAGTGATTCAACGTACAGCATATCATCATAGCGACAAGCAGCACGAATTTGATAACGTTGCATACTATTTTTCACATCCAATCGCTCGCGTGGCGAATTGGTGGGGATAGAAATTTGATGAAAAACAAATGAGACTAAATCAAAGAGCATCATGCTGACCTCCTCTTTTTGGATAAGAACGATGCATCAAGTGATTGTTGAAGGCCACTGGCGAAGAGAATGCCAGACAAATTTTTTTTAATAAATCGGTTAATGCCATAAAGTCATTGCCAGCGTGACTGCATGTAAAAACATAAGCAAAGTGATTGATAAGTAAATGCCATTCCATTGCATTTTCCTCCGTAAAAAAATCTTTACACGCAGGCAAACGCCCTACACGCGTGTCGAGATTTCAGGAACGATGTGGTCAAAACCGTCGACCATCAACGTTTGCAACACGGCATGGCGCAGACGCGATGAATCGAACTAATTTTGACAGTTAGGGAATGGATGGGCGTACTACTTGACGGAGAGATTCGTCGGGACACTACAGCTTGCATTGCGCACGCTACAGTAGAGAGATGTCTATCGGGAGTGTGCGTCAATGTGCGGGCTTACCCATCCATTGATTTGATAACTACAACTACTACAGTCCACAATAAAACCCCTATAAAATGAGATGCGCGAATTGTAAGCGCCCTGAATTTGCGATGTCAACACAAAAAGAAATCTTTCTCATGCCGAGCATTTACGGTAATGTTTTTGATCTTTTTTTAGATCTTTTTTTAGATCTTTTTTTTTATGTGCTTCAAATGACGTACACGCATAAAACTAATCTGAAAAATAAAATCCGTGATTTTTTTGGCACATAGAATTTCCACAGAATTTGATTAAAATTTAAATAAAATCGCGATAAAAATCGATGAATGCTCTTACTTTCACTGGCACTAAACGGCCAGGTGGCAATACGGCATAGATACCTCCAACTGGCAAACTCCATTCAGGAAATAAACGAACCAATGCACCACTATCAATGACGCCTTGTACTGTTCTCTCATCCATGACTGAAACACCAGCACCATGCAATATCAACGACAATAAGGCATTCGGTGCATCAACCTGAATTCGCGATTTCATATGGATTGTTTCAACGTGTCCATCGATATTTGTCAACTTCCAAGTCAGAGGTGTCGGTAGCAAAGATAGGGCGACCCATTCGTGAGTTCGCAAGTCCTGTAATTGCGTGGGCTTACCATGCTTTTTTAAATACGCGGGGGCAGCAACCATCACTTGTTTAAACTCGCCCAGCTTGATCGCACGCTGCGATGAATCACGTAGCCATCCCATACGGAAAGATAGATCAATCCCATCGGCAACCAAATCACTAATACGATCACCTGTGCGTAAATCAATCCGCAAGCGTGGATGCAATACCGCAAATTGAGCAACCGCCTGCGCCAATGATTGTGTTGCCTGATTAACGGTTGCAGATAAACGTAACACGCCAGTTAACTCGCCGAGACTTACCTGTTCACTACCTGCTTGAGTCAACGCTTCACGCAGCCCATAAAGTAAAGGCTGGCACTGCTCATGCAAGAGTCGTCCAGCCTCTGTCAGCACGATTTTGCGTGTAGTCCTGGTGAATAAAGTACAAGACAGTTGTTGCTCGAGGCGGCTGATATTGATACTGATCTTCGCCTTTGCCACATCAAGCTTATTGGCTGCCGCAGTAAAACTCCCGGCATCTACGACCGCCTCAAATATACTCAACGCATTTAAATCGATTTGATCAGGATTAAACATAGTTTTCCATTCGCAGCATCAACGCCGCATTCATACAATCAACTGCATAGTCAACATAGTCAACATATTCGACATGTTCAGCACATGTCAATTGATAAGAATTTAAGAACAATGAATTATTAATTTTATCGTTTATTTAGTCAATCTTTGATGTCAAACTTCGTCTCAATGAATCCCGGGATTCAGCCACTCAAAGGAGAATTTTATGAATATCGCATTAATCGGCGCATCTGGTTTTATTGGTTCAGCAATCTTAAATGAAGCCTTATCACGCCACCATCAAGTTACTGCCCTCGTCTCGCGTCCAGAAAAAATCACGGCCTCGACACAATTAAAAGTACTAGCAACAGATGTCCAAAATCTGGCACAACTGAGTGCACAATTACAGGGGTTTGACGCTGTCATTACTGCATTTAGCGGTCACGCAAATGGTGATGTACTTGCTTATTACGTGTCTGGAATCAAGAATATTATTCAGGCTGCTAAGGAAGCAAAAGCCAAGCGTCTGTTGGTTGTCGGCGGCGCAGGTTCCTTAGAAGTGGCTCCCGGCTTACAAGTCATTGATACGCCAGACTTTCCAGAAGCCTATCGAGCATCCGCAGAAGGCGCACGTCAAGCCCTGAATTTATTGCGTGAAGAAACCAACGTAGATTGGACAATGTTAAGCCCATCTGCCTGGATCGCACCAGGCCAACGCACCAATCAATTCCGGCTGGGAAAAGACCAACTATTGATTGCCGCTGACGGCAAGAGCCACATTTCAGTCGAAGATTATGCAGTTGCAATGATCAATGAATTAGAACAACCGGCGCATACCCGGCAACGATTTACCGTGGGTTATTGATCGCTCAAACGCTGACTCAAAATCGTCCGCACGATCCTTAGGGAGGTAAAATCTTCTGACACACGCCATACCTTAGGTCGCAAAGACAGTTTCAGGAATGCGCGGTTTTACAAAGTCGATGGCGTGCCGTAATAGCCCAAAAACATGCGTGTGGCGGTTTGAATCAGCGCAAGTTGCTGTTGTTGATTCAGGATAGGCTGCCCCATCGCAACTTGCGGCCAAAACGCCATCGCTTTTAGCTGTCCCACAAGCATATCGGCCATTAAGAGGGGATCGGCAGCAATCAATTTACCGTCGTTTTGGGCGGCTTTGATCCAGGTAACGATAGTGGGTTCATTTTTGCCTAGTTTTTCCACCATGTCACGCGCGCGGTCTGGCGTATGGATTGTGGCTGCTACGGCTACTCGTGATAAATCAAGAAAATTGGGATCGGACAACATGACCATCTTGCGGTACAAAAAGTCTTCTAATTGCTGCTGCAGACGAACTTCGGGCGCATACGTTAAAGCCTCATGCGTCGCCGCACTCTGCCAGAGCTGGAGCAAAATCGCTGAAAACAATTCGTCTTTACTAGCAAAATGATTATAAACAGTACGCTTAGACACCGCCGCTGTCGCCGCTATTTTATCCATACTAGTCGCATCAAAACCATGCTGACGGAATTCTTCTATTGCAGCTTGCAATATCGCTTCTCGTTTGCGATCGGTCTGGCGTTGCGGCTGGTTCATTGTGGTTTGCCAATATGTAAAAGAGTCATAATGGAAATATTTTACACTAAGTAGTTTACTTTCTTACCGTTTAAAACTACACTGTGTAGTGTAATTAATGACAATTACATTGTCGGATCTAATGAATCCTACTCTGGACGTCGTCCCGATGCAGGTTTTTTTAAGCTGGTGTATAAAAAGAATTCATTGAAATTGACCTGCTTGGGCCGGTATCAAAGAAACATACGTTGAGCAAAAGTTACACTTGGGTTGGGCAAACGATGGGCAAGCGATCGGCAAACGATCGGCAAACGATCAGCAAACGATCAGCAATTGATAGACAGAAGATACTACGGGATAAGTAAAATGAATTTTGATACGTCGCCATCGGCCAATGACAATTTCGTAAAAACACCGCAATTCAGCACAAAAAAACATGGCGCTAAATTCGGCAATCATAAAGAAATGCGTGAACCGAGCTTCTTAAAGAATTTATCACTGGCTTGGCTATTCCTTTTCAATAAGCCAAAAAATACAGTCCCTGAAGGCAGTATTCCCGTATTTGAACTGAGCCGACAACAATTACTCACAGCACCTGACACGACCTTGTTCAGACTTGGGCACTCCACCGTCTTGATGAAATTACAGGGCGAATTTTTTCTGACCGATCCCGTGTTTTCAGAACGTGCCTCGCCGTTTCAGTGGATGGGACCAAAGCGCTTTCATCAGCCGCCCATCAGTATCGCAGAGTTACCACCGATCAAAGCCGTAATTTTGTCACACGATCATTATGACCATTTAGATCAAGCGGCCGTGTTAGCACTGGCCGACAAGACAGAACATTTTCTGACGACAACCGGCGTTGGAGACAGATTAATTGCCTGGGGAATCGCCGCCAACAAAGTCCAGCAATTAGACTGGTGGCAAGAAACGAGCGTGCATGGTATCCAATTCATAGCGACACCTGCACAACATTTCTCCGGACGCAAGCTGAGTGACCGCGATAAAACCCTATGGGCCTCCTGGAGTATTCTTACGCCGGAACTAAAGATTTTCTTCAGTGGCGATTCAGGCTATTTCAAAGGCTTTAAAGAAATCGGGGAGCGTTTAGGCCCCTTTGATTTAACCCTGATGGAAACGGGTGCCTACAACAAACTTTGGCCGGATGTCCATATGCAACCAGAAGAGACGCTACAAGCGCATCTTGATTTGCAAGGGAAGTACCTGCTACCAATCCACAATGGCACATTCGATTTGTCGCTCCACGCCTGGTATGAACCGTTTGAACGAATTGTGGAACTGGCTCAGCGGCATGGCGTAAAAATCAGTACGCCGCAAATGGGAGAAGCAGTTGATATTGCCGAACCGCAAGCGGGTAAACATTGGTGGCGACTGTCAAATACGGTTCGTCATCCTGTTTCTTTAGATGCTGCGATCGCTGAGTAGAACAACAGGCAAGCGCCGTAATTGCTTTGGCGAATTCTAGGATGAAGTGCAATTTATGAACGGTACCGGTTAATGAGGGCAAGATGCGATAGCATTTGTGCCTTTTTGACCGGCCAGTCGAAATTGCATAATGAACTACACACATCTCACCCAAATAGAACGATACCAGATTTACGCATTAAGAAAAGCAGGACAAACACAAAGACAGATTGCTAGCTTACTAAAACGAAGTGAATCGACTATCAGCAGAGAATTGCGTCGTAATACTGGAGGTCGTGGTTATCGTCCAAAGCAAGCTCATAAAAAGTCAGAGGAGCGACGTGCAATTAACGCGCGGCGCATTGACGAGGATGTCTGGGAGTTTGCGC